>JANNVS010000124.1:0-21140 GCA_031414515.1 Sphingobacteriales bacterium
GGTGTAAATAGTTCAAAAACATTTGTAGTAATTAACAAAGATCCGGAAGCTCCTTTCTTCAAAGCTGCTGATTATGGAATTGTTGGCGATTTATTTGAAATCGTACCAAAGTTAACAGCAGCAGTAAAAGCGTTGAAAGCAAGTCAGCATTAAACCCTAAATCCCTAAAGGGATTTTTAGGATTTGAGATTTAAGATTTATAGAATAAGAAAGCCACCAGATTTTGGTGGCTTTTTTATTGTTGAAATGTAGAAAAACTATAAAGATATTCTTGTTCTAAGTTTTTATCTTTACAACGATGAAAAAAGTTGAATTAGAAATCATCAATATTACGCAAGGTTTTACGCAACACCATTCTTATGCTGTTGTGCTTGGTGAAGTGAAAGGAAAACGCCGTTTGCCTATTGTAATTGGTGCTGCTGAAGCGCAGGCAATTGCGGTTGCTATCGAAAACATGCCGCCAGTTCGTCCTTTAACACATGATTTGTTTAAAACCATGATGGATACGTTCAATATCTTTTTGACAGAAGTAGTGATTACAAATCTAATGGATGGTGTTTTCTACTCTAAATTAATTTGCATTTTTAATGGTGAAGAACATGAAATAGATTCCAGAACTTCCGATGCTATTGCCTTGGCAATTCGTTTTGCTTGTCCTATCTATATCTATGGAAATATTTTGGAAACTTCAGGCATTGTATTAATGGAAGGTCCAGAAGAAAGTGAAAATATAGAAGAATTTACATCAGTCGTATCATCTTCCATATCTGAGAAAGAAAAAATGGATTATTCGATTTATACATTTAAAGAATTGGAAAAACTCTTAACCGAAGCTTTAACTAGTGAAGATTATGAAAAGGCTGCGAATGTGCGAGATGAATTGAATAAACGAGAGAAATAAATAATAATGCAATCGTCACCAAATTCAATTAAAGCTGCTCGTATTATTGGTGTTCTACTTTTAGTTGTTGCAATTATTTTATTAGCGATAAGTACAAAACCCGAAAACAACTTACCTGCTGGATTTTATACACCTATTATTGCATTAGAGTTTATTCAAACGATGAAAGAGGTAACCCATTTTTTTCAATTAAAAGATATACCTAAATATGAGGATGACTTATTGCTAGGAAATAATATTGATTATATTTTCATGTTCTTATATAGTGGTTTATTGTTTTGTATTGCATTTGGTATTCATAAAATTACGAAAGCAAAAACAATGTACTTGGCTATATTATTCTGTATCTCTATGCTAGTCTTTGATGCATTAGAAAATTTTCAGATATATAACATTATTCAAAATTATAAAATTGAAGATGTTAGTTATAATTTAAGTATGCTGAACATATTTACCTGGCTAAAATGGAGTTCAATAGCATGTACTTTTTTATTGTTTTCACCTTTCTTTTTTTCGGGAAAAGTTTTTCATAAAATTATCGGTACATTTTGTGTTGCCTGTTTTGGGTTATGCATTGCTGCATTTCTGCAACATGGAATCTTAAATGAAATATTTGCAACAAGCGTTGTTGTTGTATTTTTGTTGCTGGTTGTTTTTGTGTTTGCTTTTAAATCGTCTAAACCATGATTCATATGATGATTATGAATTTTTGCGAAATATTTATTACAAAATCATACAGATATTGAATCACAGAAATATAGTTCAGAAAAAACCCTTATAATTCCAGTACCAAGCCTACGGTTGGTAAAATATTAGAACCATTATTTTTTAAATATTGTAGTTGATATTTCTGTTCATTTAATGGTGCATCTGGATTGACGATAATAGGATTACTATTCACATCTCTGACAACATCTAAATTTGCAGGCGATACATCTTTTGCATTATATAGGTTGGTTACATCTAAATACAGATTGATATTTATTTTTTTCAGAAACCACTTCTTATCTACTCGTAAATTCATTCCGTGTAATACTTTCGTGCGCAGTGAATTTAATTGCGAATAATTTTTTAATGGTACACCACCATTAGCATCGTAGACTTTCTTGTAAGCAAAATTAGACGTGTCGTCAGGTGTAAATGGCAGGCCACCTTGCACACTAAATTTCACACCTATTTCCCAATTTCGTTTAAATTTATATCCAACCGTTAGGTTTGCAACATGGCGGCTATCCCAACTGCTCGAATTATAATTTCCATTAATATCGGTAAATAAACTTCTATACCAAGTATATGATAAAATTCCAAATACGCTTTTCCATAATTTTTGTTGAACCGAAAATTCCACACCATATGCTTTTCCTTTGCTAGTTGCTGCAGCAGGCTCATCACCTATCCAACCAAAATCTCCACCCAAATTTGCCAATGATATTCCTTTGTTCAACAACATAGGATAATTAGTATATTTCTTATAAAATCCTTCCAAAGAAAATTTGGTATTAGAAGAATTAATAGTAGAAGAAAACCCACCTACAGTTTGAAAATTACGGATATAATCCAGTCTATCTTTATTTACCAATACGTCATTATTATCAGCATAACCTAATGTAGTATATGGCGGCAACTGATAATATAAACCTGTGTTGAAATTGAAACTTAAGTAATTAGTAATAGCATACGACGCAGAAAATCTAGGTGAAAGCTGGCGGAATAAATTTGCCATCTTTTTATTGTAATTATTTCCATCAGCTCTTATTCCTAGTGACAAACTTAAGCGTTCATTGAAAAAAGATTTACTTACTTGAGTAAAGAAACCATATTTCTGTAAATTTAATTTTGAATCATATTGGATATTAATTACAGTATCGTCTATGGTTATTTTATTTGTTGTATTCGTCGTATATCTTGCATATTCATAGTTGACGCCATAAGAAATTTTATATTCATTCACACGAAAGACGTGTTCAAATCGCAGTTTATTTTCTGCTTCATTTGATTTTAAGTCAAACAAACGAGGTTGTGAATTATCATTATTCAAATTCTTATAAATACTATTACTGAAATAACTTCTGCTTAATGTAATTAGCATAAAACTATTTTTCATAAAATAGCGGTAACGCACACCTAGCGTATAATTCCATTGATCCTGAAAAGGAAGATTTCGCAATAAAAATTTCTGTTCATCCGTTTTATTTTCTTTTAAGTTCAATCGTAATTTATCATATGCGCCAACACCAATAAAAGTCAAATCGTGTTTATTGTTAAACTTGTGTACAATTTTATATTGAACATCTGTATAAGTTGGTAAAAAAGGAAGCTTAAATGCTTTAAACAAAAACTGTAAATAAGAATATCTTGCGTTTAATAAAAATGTAGTTTTTTTCTTTTTCGTTAATGGACCTTCCAATGTAATACCTGCTTCGCTGGCACCTAATGTAAAGGTGAATCCTACTCTGTCCTTTCGTCCTTCTTTCTGTGTGAGTTGCAAGACAGAACTCAATGCATTGCCTCGATTCGCAGGAAATGCACCTGTGTAAAAATCTGCATTGCTTATAAAGTCTACATTTAATAAACCATTGCTACCACCACTTGCACCTTGTGTAGCAAAATGATTAATGGTTGGAATTTCAATATCATCTAAATAAAATCGATTTTCATTTGGTGAGCCACCACGAACCAGCAAATCATTTCTAAAGCCAAAACCAGAAGAAACACCAGGTAAATTCTTGATGGCTCTTGAAATATCTCTGTTTCCACCTGGATTTCTTTGAATCTCATTAACGCCAATTGACGACAAGGATATTGGAGATTCCATTTTTCTTTCAAAAGGATTTGCTTTTATTACTATCGAATCAATAACTTGCGAAGATTGTTTCATAGAAAAATCTAAGCGAATAGATTTTGCATTGCTTACCTGTACTTCAAATCTGGTTTGAGTTTCATAACCTAAATAGGAAACCTCAATATTATATAATCCAGCATTTAGGCTTTAAATTTTATAATTACCATCAATCTCAGTGGTTGAACCAATTGTAGTGGTTTTTATAATTACGTTGGCACCAATAATTGATTCATTATTGATTTCATCAAAAACTCGACCTTCAATAATACCATTTTGGGCAAAAAGAAAAAAAGGAAATAGCAAAAAAGCTAGAAGGATATTTCTCATAGTAAAGTGTATCGACATAAAACTATATAACTATGATTTTGTTCAAGGTTTTAATATTTTTTATTAATTGAACAACTTATTAATCTTCTCTATGAATTTCAATATGCGTTTTTTGTGCGATTCGGATTGGAACATTTTCCACTCTGCAATTTGTTTTTTCTAACCCAAAATCAACTTCAGTAGGCAAACTAATTGACTTAATCATATTGTATGATTTAATTACAAACTGTTCTATTGGATTCAATTTATTATCAACAGACACCATAGAATTTATAATTACGTATTTAAAATCTGCAGGATAGCCATGTTTACGCAAAGATGGATAATGACTCAATAAATCAATCTCACTTTTTTTCTCCATGTCTTCCACAATTTTCATGAACATCACCTGCACTTTATGTTCTACTTTAAATCCAAATTTTAAGCGAATAAAAATACATTTTTTAGGAATAATTGTTTCTACTGAGTAAGAAGCTCCATAAGGTTCGCTTGTAATATCTACATGAACAAACCAATAGGTATCTGCACGTTTTGGTTTTTTTCTGAAAATAGAATATACAATATTTGAGTCGATATGTTTTCTATCGTTGGCATTACACATAAACACCAAATTGGTAGCTTCTTTTGGAATAGTCATGTCATTTTGCAAGTCAATAATATCATCTAAGTAGTCTTTTATTTCTACAAACTCAATATGTTTATTGCGCAATTTTTTTCCTTCTCTAAATAGATACATTAAACTAAAAATGACCGCAGCAATTAAGATGGCAAACCATCCACCATGTGAGAATTTACTTAAATTAGCGGTTAGGAAAGTAAATTCAATCCACATAAAAAAGAAGAAAAATGCCCAAATAAAATATTTTGGTTTTCTTTTTACAAACAAATAATACGTCAATAAACTTGTTGTCATAATCATATTTAAAGAAATAGCTAAACCATATGCTGCTTCCATTCTACTAGACTCTTTAAATATCAATACTACGGCTAAACAACCAAAGAATAGAAACCAGTTAATAAATGGAATATAAATTTGCCCTTGAACAATTGTTGGATAAATAATTTTTTGATTTGGCCATAATTTCAATTTCATCGCTTCATTCACTAATGTAAAACAACCACTAATTAAAGCTTGAGATGCAATGATTGTAGCCAAAGTGGCAACACCGATACCAATTTTTAAAAACCAAGCTGGCATTACTGCATAAAATGGAGAAATTTTATCAAAATCCATTCCTTTATTATTGATGATAAAGGCGGCTTGTCCGAAATAACTTAATAACAAAGCAATTTTTACGAATGTCCAACTAACACGAACATTCTGTTTACCACAATGTCCTAAATCAGAATATAATGCTTCACCACCAGTACTACATAAAAAAACCGCACCTAAAAACCAGATGCCACCTGGATAATATAAAACTAAGTTAATTGCATACATTGGATTTAAAGCTTTAAATACTTGTGGATACTGGATAATTTGAATAGTGCCCAGAATTCCAATCATAGTAAACCAAATCAACATTATGGGTCCAAATGCAGCTCCAATCTTATTTGTTCCAAATTGTTGTGCCAAAAAAATTCCCATTAAAATACCAATCACAATTGGAACAGTTAGTATATCAGGATATAGTATAGTTAAACCTTCTACTGCAGAAGATATAGATATTGGTGGTGTGATAAAACCATCTGCAATTAAAGTAGCACAACCAATTAAAGCTGGAATAATCGTCCATTTTGCTTTATATCTTCTAACTAAAGCATATAATGCAAAGATTCCACCTTCACCTTTATTATCAGCATTGAGTGCTAAAATAACATATTTAATAGTTACAATTATTGTTAATGTCCAAAATACACATGAAACACCACCTAGCACCAAATCGTCAGTAATAGCATGGTTTCCTGAAGTAGCCATGTTCATAATGGCTTTCAACACATAGATTGGTGATGTGCCAATATCTCCGAAAATGATTCCTAAGGAAATGAGAACACCTGCTGCAGAAAGTTTACTTATTTCGTGATTTTGTTTATCCGCCATTATTATACTTTTACTACTTATAATTAATTAAGAGTCAAAAACGGTTGCAAATTTAAACTAAATTGTGTTTGTTTATTATTAAATTAACAGAATAAAGTTAACAATAAGTAAGTATTAAAGAACTTCTGTATTTATATCTTATTTCATTAGGTATTACAATTACATTTTTTTGATTGATAGTAATTATTGTATTTTTATCTTTGATTCCAGAGGAACTTAATTTGTGAATATGAGTGAGAATAAAATAAAATGTCCGAAATGCGGAACTGTAATTAATGTTGATGAGCTATTATTTCATCAAGCAGAAGAAAAACTGAATTTTATCAGAGAACAAAATGAATTGGATATTCTAAATCAAAGAAAGAAAATTGAGGAAGATAAAAATTTATTTGAAGTCAACAAAAAGAAAGCTCAAGAAGAATATAAACAAAGATTAGAAAATGACAGACAGCTCATTTCCAAAGAAGAAAGTGAAAAAGCAAAAAAATCATCAGAAGATTTACTGAAACTAATGAATGAACAATTGTCTAAAAAAGATGAAGAAATTAATTTAGTAAAAAAGAAAGAACTCGAAATCATAAATGAGAGAAATGAATTAAAAATAAAATCTGAAAATTTAGATTTAGAAGTACAAAAGAAATTACAACTTAAACAACAAGAATTAGAAGAGAATATTGGCAAACGTGAACAAGAAAAAAATCAATTGAAATTTAAAGAGTATGAAAAAAAATTATCCGATCAAACTCTATTAATTGACGAAATGCAACGTAAAGCTCAACAAGGTTCAATGCAACTACAAGGTGAAGTTTTAGAATTAGAAGTAGAATCCTATTTAAAAGAGAAATTTAAGTTTGACGATATCTTAGAAGTACAAAAAGGAATGCGTGGTGCAGATTGTATTCAAATTATTAATACACCACAAAAGCAAAATTGCGGAAAAATAATTTATGAGTGCAAAAGTGCTAAAGCATTTAGTGGTGATTGGATAGAAAAACTGAAAGATGACAAACGAACTTCTAAATCTGATATTGCTGTTTTGGTTTCTACAATATATCCAAAAGAAATAGAACGGATGGAAATTAAAGATGGCATTTGGATTTGCTCATTAGAAGAATTCAAAGGACTTTCCATAGCCTTGCGCGAAGGGTTAATACAAGTAGATAGTGTATTTTCTCAACAACAAAACAAGGGTGATAAAGTAACCATGCTATATGATTATTTATCAAGCAATGAGTTTAGAGGCCACATTGAAGCTATTGTGGAATCCTTCACTGAGATGAAAGTAGACCTAGAAAAAGAAAAAAAATATTTTCAGAAAATCTGGAAAGAACGTGAAATCCAAATAGACAAAGTTGTAAACAATACAATTCAGTTATACGGTTCTATAAAAGGAATTGGAGGCAAGGAAATTATGACTATTCAACAGCTAGAATTACCTGAATAATACTTATTATAAAAAAATATTCTAGAATTTAAAATGCACAAATAATCTTCCAAAATTTTTGCTATCCTTTTCTATGCGATGATACTGTTCTTTAATATGTTTTTGTTCTAAAAACCGCAACACTGATTTCTTTAATTGACCGCTTCCTTTTCCAGGAATTATTTCAACTAATTTGGTTCTGGTATAAATTGCTTCGTCAATTGCATTATTAAGCAAGGCATCTATTTTAGCGCCATTATTAAAACAATCGTGTAAGTCAACTACTATTTTTGCCATACATTTTAATTGTAGAGTTGGATAATTATTGAATTGTTGAATATTCAATAATTCTACAATTCGTTAATTCAATAATTATTTCAAACCACCAATCATATCTTCAGGTTTTACCCAAGCGTCAAATTGTTTGGCAGTTACGTAACCTAATTTAATTGCAGTTTCTTTTAATGTTGCATTATTTTTATGCGCAGTTTGCGCAATTTCTGCTGATTTATAATACCCAATTTTCGTATTCAATGCAGTCACCAACATTAAACTGTTTTCTAAATTCTTTTTGATATTTTCTGTCAAAGGAATAATTCCTGTTGCACATCTGTCATTGAAAGAAAGGCACACATCACCTATTAACCTTGCGCTGTGTAAGAAATTATAAATCATCATTGGTTTAAAAACATTCAACTCAAAGTGACCGTTGCTACCGCCAATATTAATAGCAACATCGTTTCCTAAAACCTGTGCTGCAACCATTGTCATGGCTTCACATTGCGTAGGATTTACTTTTCCAGGCATGATAGAAGAACCTGGTTCGTTATCAGGAATGTGAATTTCACCAATGCCACAACGAGGTCCTGAAGACAACATACGTATATCGTTTCCGATTTTCATTAATGAAACTGCTACTGTTTTCAATGCACCATGCGCTTCTACAATTGCATCGTGTGCTGCCAAAGATTCAAATTTATTGTGTGCTGTGATAAATGGCAAACCTGTTAAGTTTGCAATTTCTTTCGCTACATTTTTTGAATAACCTTTTGGTGTGTTGATGCCTGTACCAACTGCTGTGCCACCTAATGCTAATTCTGATAAATGTTCTAGTGTATTTTCAATTGCTTTAATTCCGTGATCTAATTGCGATACGTAACCAGAAAATTCTTGTCCTAATGTTAAAGGTGTTGCATCCATAAAATGCGTTCTTCCAATCTTTACGATCTTAGAAAAATCTTTAGATTTTTTTGCTAATGTATTTCTTAATTTCTTCAAACCTGGAATGGTTGTTTCCATTAAAATAGAATACGCTGCGATGTGCATTGCCGTTGGAAATGTATCGTTTGATGATTGTGATTTATTTACATCATCATTCGGATTGATGGCTTTTTTCTCGTCGGTTAATTTTCCACCAAGCAATACGTGTGCGCGATAAGCAATTACTTCATTCACATTCATATTTGATTGTGTGCCAGAACCTGTCTGCCAAACTACCAATGGAAACTGATCGTTCAGTGTGCCTGCTAAAATTTCATCACATACTTTTCCGATAATATCTGATTTAGATTTTTCTAAAACCTTTGCTTTGTAATTCGTAATAGCTGCTGCTTTTTTCAAGTAAGCAAATGCGCGAATAATTTCTTTTGGCATTTTATTAATATCTTGTGCTATCTGAAAATTTTCAACTGACCGTTGTGTTTGCGCACCATAGTAAGCGTCAATTGGTACGTTTACTTTTCCCATGGTGTCTTTTTCTATTCTGTATTGCATTTTTTTAGTATATAGTTAGTTTATTATTTTCCTTTAAATTCAGGTTTACGTTTTTCTAAAAATGCAGTTACGCCTTCTGTTACATCTTCTGATGAAAATATTTCCGCAAATGCATTTACTTCTGTAGCAAACCCATCTATGCCATCTTTATAATATGCATTCGTACATTCTATTACTTTTGCAATAGCAATTGGTCCTTTTGTAGCAATCTTATTAAGAATGGTTTTAGCTTTTTCGAGTGCAGTATTTTTATCTGCTTCTACATAATTTATCAAGCCTAAATTCAAGGCTGTTTGTGCGTCAATCATATCAGCAGTTAAATGCAATTCCAATGCTTTTGCTTTGCCAATGTATTGTATCAAACGTTGTGTTCCACCGTAACCAGCAATGATTCCTAAGTTTACTTCTGGTTGTCCGAATTTTGCATTTGGAGTTGCAATACGCAAATGACAAGCCATAGATAATTCGCAGCCACCACCGAGCGCAAAGCCATTTACTACTGCAATTACTGTTATTGGCATTTGTTCAATTGATAAAAATATATCTTGTCCGCGTTGTGCCAATGCTTTTCCTTGTTCTGCATTTAAGCCATTAAATTCTGCAATATCTGCGCCTGCCACAAATGCTTTTTCACCAGCACCAGTTACAATAATTCCTTTCAGATTATTTATTTTTTTTGCTTTAGCAAATGCATCTCTAATTTCTAAAATAGTTTCACTATTTAATGCATTTAATTTATCTGCTCGATTTATAGTAATCGTGAGAATATTATCGATAATTTCCCATAATAAATTTTTAAATTCCATAATAAATTTTTTATCTGAATATTAAACTAAGAATAAAATCAGGCAGCACTCCAACTAGAATCAATATAATTGAAATCAGTATCAAGACCAATTTAGTGAGTAATGGAATTTCAATTACCGATTTGTTTTCTGCCGTGCCTGTGAACATGGCTATTATTATTTTAAAGTAATAATAAACACCAATTAATGATGCTAATATTGCAACGATTGCAATTAAAATATAACCTTTTTCTATTACATTTAATAAAACAAAGTATTTCGCAAAGAATCCAGCTAAAGGTGGAATTCCGGCCATAGATAATAAAGCAATTGTCATTGTTCCTGCTAATATAGGATTGCGTTTTATTAGACCATTAAAATCACTAATATCTTCTTCATCATTTTCATCTGACACCAAAAACAGAACCCAGAACGCAGCAATACTCGATAAAGAATACGCCAATAAATAATACCAAGTTATGTAAGGTGTTGAGGCACTTAGAACAGTTATCCCTAAAATAATAAACCCAACGTGACCAATGCTGGAATACGCTAATAGTCTTTTTATATTAGATTGAGATGCAGCGATAATATTTCCAATAACGATAGTAAGCACTGCTATTAGCAATAATATTCCAGTGTATTCATTATAAAAAGAAATTACGATACTAAACAATCTATAAAACCCTGCAACAGCTCCAATTTTTACAATAGTTGACATATAAGCAGTTATAACTGTTGGTGCGCCAGTATATACATCAGGTGCCCAAAAGTGAAATGGAACAGCAGACATTTTAAATGCCATTGCAAACATTATTAATAAAAATCCTATTACTAATAATTGCTGGCTTATGCCATATTGTGAGATTGCAGTTGATGCAATTTGTACGATATTAAAGCTACCTAAAGCGCCATAAACAAATGTAATTCCTAACAATAAGAATCCACTCGCAAATGCACCTAAAAGAAAATATTTAAATGCTGCTTCATTGGAATATAAATTCCGTTTATCACTTCCTGCTAAAACATAAACAGGAATGGATAGAATTTCTATTCCTAAAAATAGCATTACTAAGTGCGTGTAAGATGTCAAGATAAAGACACCAACTAACGAAAATAAAATCAATGAAAAATGGTCAGACAGGTTGGTTTCATCTTTGAAATAATTCTTTGCCATGGTGAACCACAAAATAGCAATGAAAGAAAAAAGTATAGTAAATGCCAATGGAATCTTATCCAATACCATCATTCCATAAATATTCTCATTATCTCCAAAATCATAAACACAAAAACCAATATTTAAAAACAGACCGACTATTACCATCGGATATATCAATTTACGTACGTTTAATATTTCTGCTATTAACGACAAAATGCCTAATCCTGATAATAATAGTAATTCTTTCATCTTACTTCACTAAATATTTGAATGCTTTATAATAGTAATGGCATTATTTACCTGTTCAATTAATTTTTTTACTGGTGCTTCAGAAACATGTAAGATAACATTCGGAAATAATCCAAAGAAAATAATTAAACCTGCAAAACAGCTTAATAGTATTTTTTCATTCTTTGAAATCTCACCAAACGATTCTGTTATTGAATTTGTTTCACCGTGCATCATATTTTGATATGCTCTTAACATATATATTGCACCAAAAATTACAGTTAATCCTGCAAAAACGGACATCATTGCATTATATTGAAATATACCGCTTAATAGTAAAAATTCTCCAACAAAGCCATTGGTTAATGGCATTGCAACACTTCCTAATAAGGCAATTAAAAATAAGACACTAAAAACACGAGATACACTTCTTATACCACCTAATTTTTGCATGGTATCCGTTTTCATTCTTCTAAGAATAATATCACATACAAAGAATAGAGCAACTACATTAATACCATGTGATAACATTTGATATAAAGCACCTTGTACGCCTTGCAAATTCCATGAAAATATTCCAGCTGCAATTAAGCCAACGTGACCTAAAGATGAATACGCAAGCATCCGTTTAAAATTATGTTGTGTTAATGCCATTAATGAACCATAGACAACACTTATAATACTTAATGTGATTACATATTTAGAAGCCAAATGCCAGCCTAGAGGAACGATAGGTATTAACCATACGATTAAGCCAAAAGCACCCATTTTTAACATGATTCCAGACAATAGCATGGTGCCTTGTGTTGGTGCATTTACATAAGTATCAGGCTGCCATGTATGCAGTGGAAATATTGGAATTTTAATTGCAAAAGCTAAATAGAATGCAATAAAAATCATGAGTTGCTGTTGAGACGTTAGTTGTGCGCCAACTGTATAAAAATCATAGATATTGAAATTTCTTCCTGGATTGTGCAACCATAGAAAAATGATAGCCAGTAACATAAATAAACTTCCAAATAGTGTGAAAATGAAAAATTTGAATGTAATTTTTTGTCTGCCTTCTGCTCCATAAACCAAACAAATTAAATAGATTGGAATTAAAGCCAGTTCCCAAAAAACATAAAATAAGAGTGCATCTTTTGCCAAGAATACACCTAAGAGTGCGCTTTGCATAATAAGTATTAAACTAAAATATGCTTTTGGATTTTTAATTTCGTGACCATGAGTACTTTGAACAATAAATGGAACTAAAATAGTAGTAAGTAAAACCAATATAATATTTATTCCATCCATTTTAATATAAAAATCTGCACCTAATGCTTTCACCCAATCTGTGTGATATATAAAACAAGAACAAGTTGGATTTGAACTAAATTGATGAAAAGCATATAAGCAAACTACTAATGTTGCTAATGAGCCAAGCAACGCAATATTTTTTGCTTGTTTCTCATTAAATAATAATGTCAACAACACAAAAACAACGGGCAAAAGAAGCAATAAAAGTACAAACATAGCTGATATCTAATTTCTAAAACTTAAATACTAAACAAACAAACAATTTTTTGAATAATAACATTATACGAAAGTGAAACCGTATGATTAAACATATTCACCAGATAATCTGAAATTTGATTATCAATTTTTCCTGCAAAAGCTAATAATGCTATTTGCGATGCTCCAATAAACAAAGCTATACTTTGTACTGACCTTGCATTAAAAACGTTTAAAGTAGGAATAACTACTACCAACACCGTCAACAAAATAATTACCATCATAAATTATATTTTTACAAACATTAAAATTATTAATACTATTATACTTACGACCATAGCCATTACATAAAAGCCCAAGCCACCTGTTTGTGTAAGTCGGAATAGCTGACTCCAATTTACAATAGATGTACCGATGCCATTTACCATTGCATCAATTCCTAAACGTTCTACATAATGATATAACAATCCTGAAATTCTATTTAATGGTTTTACAATAATTGCTTCATAAATCTCATCCATATAATATTTATAGTAGATGACTTCTTTTAATAATGGCATAGCCTCTTCATCATTTTTTGGAATTGATTTTTTTGTAACGAAGGTAATTCTTGCAGCTACTATCATCATTAAAATTAAAATAATAGTTATTGCCATTAATAGCAATTCTGTATTTAATGTCATTTCTATTTTTTCTATCTTCAAAGAAGTTGCTAAGAAATTATCTAACCAATGGTGAATATGAATTTGATGACCTAACTCGTGTGGAAAGCCAATAAAACCTGCTATTACTGACAATACTGCTAAAATTATTAACGGTATAGTCATGCTTTTTGGTGATTCGTGTACGTGGTTTTTCTGTATATCATTTCCTCTGAATTCACTGAAGAACGTTAAGAACAATAATCTAAACATATAGAATGCAGTCATTAACGAAACAGTAACTGCTAACACGAATAACACTTTATTATGTACAAAGATTTCTGCTAACATTTGATCTTTTGAAAAGAAACCTGCAAATGGTGGAATGCCAGAAATAGCAATAGTGGCAATAAAAAAAGTGATGTATGTGATTGGCATCTTCTTTTTCAAGCCACCCATATTTCTGATGTCTTGGTCGCCACTCATTCCGTGAATAACACTTCCTGCGCCTAAGAATAAAAGCGCTTTAAAGAATGCATGTGTTACTACGTGAAATACACCTGCAGAAAATGCACCACAACCTAAAGCACAAAATATTAAACCGAGTTGCGAAACTGTTGAATATGCTAATACTTTTTTAATATAGTTTTGAAACAAGGCGATTGATGCAGCCAACAAAGCAGTAGCAATTCCTATAATAGAAATAAAATGCATTGTAAATTCTGACATAGAAAATAACACACCGCATCTTGCTACCATATAAATTCCTGCGGTTACCATTGTTGCTGCGTGTATTAATGCAGAAACTGGTGTTGGTCCAGCCATTGCATCAGGCAGCCAAGTGTATAATGGAATTTGAGCAGATTTTCCCATAGCACCTATAAATAACAACATCGTTATCCAAGTAATTAATTTTCCATCTATAACAACTGTTCCTACTTGTGCAAACACTTGATGAAAATTAAGGCTTCCAAAAACTCCAAATGTCAAAATGATACCCAACAAAAAACCAAGGTCACCAATACGATTCATAATAAATGCTTTGTTTGCAGCATTTGAATAATTTATATTCTTAAACCAAAATCCTATTAATAGATAGGAGCATAAACCAACGCCTTCCCAACCAACGAACATCAGTAATAAATTATCTCCTAAGACTAATAACAACATAAAAAAGATAAATAAATTTAGATATGAAAAATATCTGTTGTAATCTTTTTCGTCGTGCATGTAGCCAGTTGAATATACATGAATTAAAAATCCAACGCCAGTAATAACCAACGTAAATATGATAGAAAGTGAATCAATTAGAAAGGAGAAATCTGCCTTAAAATTGCCTACATGAATCCAGGAAAACAAGGGAACAGTTATTGCTTGATTATTAGAAACTTGTGTAATAAAAATTACTAACGCAATTAAGAAAGATGCAAGTATGCTTCCTGGTGCTAAAAATGTCGTTAGTTTGTTTGGTAAATTTTTACCAAACAAAGCAAGGATGATAAAACTCATCAAAGGAAATAAAGGAATAAGAAATACTAATTGTTCCACTATTTATTTTAATTTTTAATTTCTAATAATTTAAAAAACTCATCTAATTTTGGCATAATAATTATTTCAGTGCGTCTGTTAATAGATTTATTCGCTTTAGAATCATTCGGAACTTTTGCATTGTATTCAGAGCGACCGCCTGCAATAATCCTAGACGGATCTACCGAATAATTTTTTTGTAAAACACGTGCAATAGATGTTGCTCGTTTAACACTCAAATCCCAGTTATCTAAAAAACAATTTGTTGCAAAAGGTACATTATCCGTATTTCCTTCAATTAATACATCGAAAGTTTTATAATCGTTAATCACTTTTGCAATCTTTTCTAAAACAGAACCTGCATTGTTGGAAATTTCAGAGCTACCGGATTTGTATAACATATTATCAGATAAAGAAATCAATACGACACCTTTATCTACTTTCACATTTACATCAGCATCGTTCACATCTGTTAAAGAGCGTTTAAGATTTAGTACTAAAACTAAATTCAGAGAATCTTTAGAACGAATTTGTGAATTTAATAAACTAAGGTCTCTGCTTTGCTTATCTATTGTTTCTAAAGATTGTCTAATGCTCTCAGCACCTTCTTTACTAATAACAGATAAAGCAGATAACTGGTCTAATAACTTACCACTTGTTGCTTTCTGAAAATCTACTTCTTTTTGAAGTTCTTCTATCTTTGCTTTTGCTTTTTCAAGTTCTGCTGAAAGTGATTCGTACGCACTAGATTTCTGTCCAAATTTTCGTTCACATTCTGCTAAATCAGATGTAGTTTGTCGCAAAGACATTTCTAGTTTATCTTTCTCGGAGATGGTTGCCTGAAATTTCTTTTTTGTTACGCAAGAAGAAAGTGCAACAATCATTATTAAATACAATCCTAGTTTTTTCATACTGTTTTATTTTCACAAAGTCGTTTCCAAAGTTTCGGAAGAACGCAATGCATATATTTACTTACCATTTTAAATTATTCAATGTATCTATATCTGTAGACTTTGTATTTCGATAAATCATCATTAAAATTGCCAACCCAACAGCTACTTCTGCAGCAGCAACAACCATCACAAAAAAAACAAATACCTGTCCACTGGTATCGCCTAAATACCTTGAAAAGGATACCATCAAAAGATTAACTGCGTTCAACATTAATTCAATACACATAAAGATGATGATTGCATTTCTTCTAAATAGAACACCCAAAACACCAATGCAAAACAGCGTTACACATAGATAAATGTACCATTGTATCGGAATTCCTATTATTACTTCTTTCATACCCTAAATCCCTAAAGGGACTTTTTTATTGTTAATTAATTTCCTTTTTACTTAAAAATACGGCACCAACCATTGCTGCTAAAAACAGAATAGATGAAATCTCAAAAGGCAACATATATTCTTTAAATAAAACTTTTCCTAAATTTTCTATTAATCCGATATTACTATTTCTTGCTGCAGGCAACATATTGACTTCAGCACCTTTTAGCAATGCTACCAAACACATCATTAATAATCCGGCAGAAATAACAGCAATCACTTTTGGAATATTTTTTTTATGTGGTTCAATTTCTTTATTCAAATTTAGCATCATAATTACATAAAGAAATAGAACCATTATCGCTCCTGAATATACTATTATCTGAACTGCAAATAAAAATGTAGAGTTTAATAATAAATAATGACAGGCAATAGCAATAAACGTAATTATTAAATACAAAACAGAATGTACCGGATTCTTATCCAATATTACCATTATTGCACTTAATACTGCAACGAATGATAAGAAGAAAAATAGGTATTGAGACAGTTGCATTATATAATTTAAGAATTAAGAATTATGATTTCAGATTTAATGATGTTTATTTTCTTTTAATAATTTTTGTTTATCTGCAAATGTTTGATTATGTGCTTTTGTTTTATCTTTTTTAAACGCAATTACTTCAGGTGTTTGTCTTGGTGTTAAATCAATTGGATGATTTATATCTTCTACCAATTTGTCTTTGCCATAAATGAATTCATCTCGTTTAAAAGTAGAAGGTACAATTCTGTCTGTTAGAAAGATGGCTTCTTTCGGACAAGCTTCTTCGCACAATCCACAGAATATACAACGTAACATATTAATTTCATATACTGCAGCATATTTTTCTTCTCTGTATAAATTTTCTTCACCTTTCTTGCGTTCTGCTGCTTCCATTGTAATAGCTTCTGCTGGGCAAGCAACAGCACATAAACCACAGGCTGTACATCGTTCCGCACCTTGGTCATCTCTTTTTAATACATGTTGTCCGCGATAGGTACCTGAAATTTCTCTTTTCACTTCTGGATATCTTACCGTTGGTGGTTTTTTAAATAGATGCTTAAAAGTGATAATCATTCCATTTGCGATAGCTGGAAAATATAACTTCTCTACTAACGACATTTCTTTCTTTACGACTACTATTTTTCTATTTGTAAGTTGCATACTTTTTATCTTCAACTAACTACTTTAAATTCTTATTTAAAATTAACTTTAACCAAACACATATAATAAAACTCCAGTTACCAAAATATTAACTATCGCTAATGGAATTAAAATCTTCCAGCCTAAATTCATTAGCTGGTCATATCTGAATCTCGGAATTGTCCATCTAATCCACATAAAAAAGAAAATTCCAAAAATAACTTTTGCAAAGAAAAATCCAGTTTGAGCTAGTACCAACCAATTCCCTTCTAAAGGAATATGAGATTGAAACGGCAAATTAAATCCACCAAAATATAAGGTTACCATTACTGCTGATGAAATAAAAATATTGATATATTCTGCGAATAAATAAAATCCTAATTTCATTGAAGAATATTCTGTATGATAGCCGCCAACTAATTCTGTCTCGCATTCTGGTAAATCAAATGGAGCACGATTTGTTTCAGCAAATGCACAAATTAAAAAGATTAAAAATCCAAGCGGCTGATAAATGAAATTTAAATACCCAACATTTTGCTGCTGAACAATTTCTCCTAAACTCAAAGTTCCTGTCTTCATGACTAAAGCAACTATAGCTAAACCCATAGCAATTTCATAACTTATCATTTGTGAAGAGGCACGCAATGCACCAAGCAAAGAATATTTATTATTAGAAGCCCAGCCACCAATCATAATTCCATAAACACCAAAAGACACTACGCCAAAGATGTATAAGATACCGATATTAATATCAGTGATTTGCAATGCATATGTATAATCTCCAATAGCAATTTTTCCACCCCAAGGAATCACCACACCGGCCATTAAAGCGGTAAGCATAGATAGACTTGGTCCAAGAATAAAAAGAAATTTATTTGAAACTGTTGGAATGATTTCTTCTTTCATAAACATTTTTAACCCATCCGCTAAGGGTTGAAATATTCCGAAAGGTCCTGCTCTGTCAGGTCCGATTCTATCTTGCATAAATGCTGCTACTTTTCGTTCGCCGTAGGTTGCATATGCTGCTACGCCTAATGAAATCATAAAGATGATTAACACTAAAATGGATTTATATATAATGAATGCTATCACTTTCTTTCAATATTATTTGGATTTAATGCTCCTTCTCCTAAATCCGACTTTACTCCGTCTAATTTATTTAAGTTCACCTTCACTCCAATTTTTAAATTCCTCAAAGCATATTGATTTTGAGTGATGACTGATTGATGACTAATTTTGCTAGGTCCTTCAATTGTCCAATCTGTCGATTTCTTTTTTTCAAAACGACATTCGTTACAAATAAATTCTTCTACTTCGCCCCAACGATCTTTACGAGCAGTAACTCGTAATACGTCTTCGCCTTGTAACCACAACCGTGCTTTGCCAGAACATTTATTACAAACTCTATGTGCTTCCACTGGTTTTGTAAACCATACACGACTTTTGAAACGAAATGTTTTATCTGTTAATGCGCCTACAGGACAAACGTCAATTACATTTCCTGAAAAATCATTATCTATAGCATTTTCTATATAAGTAGAAATTTCTGCGTGGTCGCCTCTATTTATAACACCATGAACTCTACCATCGGTAATTTGCTCACACACTTTCACACATCTGTAACATAAGATACAACGGTTCATGTGCAACTTAATTGTAGAACCAATATCAATTGGTTCAAATTCTCTGCGTTGAAATTCATAACGTGTTCCTTCTTTTCCATTTTCGTAACCTAAGTCTTGCAAATGACATTCGCCTGCTTGGTCACAGACAGGACAATCTAAAGGATGATTAATTAATAAAAATTCTACTACACCTGCACGTGCTTCTAATAACTGTGGTGAAGTTGTATTACGTACAACCATTCCATCCATTACATTTGTTCTGCAACTTGGTACTGGTTTTGGCATTGGTCGCGGATCTTTCTCAGAGCCTTTTTCTACATTAACAATACACGTTCTGCAATAACCACCTGTAGTTTTTAATTTAGAATAATAACACATTGCTGGTGGTGCAATGTTTGTTCCTTGCTGTTCATCAATCATTCTTGATGCTTGTAAAATAGAAGTACCGTCAGGAACATCAATCGTTATATCATCTATAGTAACCTTTGCCATTTTACGCTTCTACTAAATTATTTAATCTGAAATAATGTTTTACATCATGAATAGATTGCGGATTTTTTACATACTCTTCAAACTCATGTCTGAAATGACGAATGGCTGATGCCACAGGCCACGCAGCTGCTTCACCTAAAGGACAAATTGTTTTGCCTTCTATTTTTGACTGAATATCCCACAATAAATCAATATCAAACATACTGGCTTTTCCATCCATAAATTTCTTCAGTATTTTTTCCATCCAGCCAGTTCCTTCGCGACAAGGTGAACATTGTCCGCAGCTTTCGTGATGATAGAAACGAGCAAATGTAAATAAATTTTTTACGATGGATGTATCTTCATCCATCGCAATAAAACCACCAGAACCTAACATAGTACCTGTTGCAAAACCACCATCGCCTAATGATTCGTAACTCATTAAACGCGGTTCTCCATTTGCAGTTTTTAAAATTAATTCTGTTGGTAAAATTGGCACAGAGGAACCACCAGCAACGACAGCTTTTAATTTTTTTCCATTGCGGATGCCTCCACAATATTCATCGCTATAAATAAATTCTTCTACTGGAATACCTAATTCAATTTCATAAACACCAGGTTTGTTGATATGTCCTGAAGCTGAAATTAATTTAGTACCTGTTGATTTTCCTATACCAATTTTTGAATATGCTTCGCCACCATCATTTATAATTGGAACAACTGCTGTAATCGTTTCTACATTATTCACTACCGTTGGTCGACCCCATAAACCAGCAACTGCCGGAAATGGTGGTTTGATTCTTGGATTTCCTCTTTTTCCTTCTAAGGATTCTAATAATGCAGTTTCTTCACCACAAATGTATGCTCCAGCACCAGGTTGTACAAATAAATCATGGTCAAAACCTGAGCCTAAAATATTTTTACCGAGTAAACCAGCAGCGTATGCTTCTTTAATAGCGTTTTGTAAAATCTTTATAATGTAGTAGTACTCGCCGCGAACATATATATAAGAAGTATTTGCACCTAATGCGAAACTTGAAACAATCATTCCTTCTATTAAAAGATGTGGAATACGTTCCATTAAATATCTGTCTTTGAATGTACCAGGTTCTGACTCATCAGCATTGCAAACCAAGTAACGCGGAACGCCTTCAGGTTTTGCAAGAAAACTCCATTTCATACCGGTTGGGAAACCTGCGCCACCACGACCACGTAAACCAGATTTCTTAACTTCCTCCAAGATATCATCCGGCTTCATGGTTTTTAACGCTTTCTCCAATGACTTATAGCCATTGTGTTTGCGGTAAACTTCCAATGTGTTTATACCTTGAATATGGTCGTATGTAAGTAATAATTTCTTGCCCATCTTACAAATATCTGCTTCGTTTATTTTCTTTTCTTAAGTCGTCTAAAATCGTATCGATTTTTTCAAATGTCAGATTTTCATA
>JANNVS010000125.1:0-2190 GCA_031414515.1 Sphingobacteriales bacterium
AAAAAGAAAAAAGTATAAATAGTAATGTTAGTTCAGCTGTTGGAGGATTTATTTTGGGAAAACTTACAAATTCTGAACCGAATATTGAAACTAAAGTTAGAAAACCGCGAAAACACAATACAACAATACAAAAAGGTTCAACTTTACTTTCATTTTCATCAAATTTATTTCCTTTAAATCGTTTAGAATTTCCTGAGGACGAAGATGGAATTACTAAAGGTTTAGATGAAATATATTTTGGAATAAAAAATTACAAATGGAATTTTAGTAATGATGAAAACGATAAAGCAATTAATAAAGACAATAATAACGCACTGAATTTTTGTTTATTCAATTACAAAAAAGGATTAAAAAAACTTAAAAAAACATCCACAGATGTCGAATTAATAAAGCAGTACAAAAGTAAATTTAATAAACTAATTTTTAAAAAGTATATTAATTTGTACGGTTTTATAGCTTTTGTAATCATATTATTTACCGCAATTATATTATACTTATGGGCAACGGAATAAATCAAGGAATTAAAGAACAGTTAGATAGAATTTTTAAATATAAATCAAAAAATGAAATGTCACTTGAAATTATAAATAGAGGATATTGTTTTGCAGAAATTGAATTTAAAAAATTACTTTTCGTGGGAATTAATCCTTCATATTTAGAAAGTTATGAAAATAATAGTTTTAGTTATGATAGCCAAAAGGCAGTAACTGAGTATCCAAGGTATTTCAAAAAATTCACATCTTTAATCGAAAAAACTGTTTATGAAAATTTATGGACATATCTTGATATTTTTCATTTCAGAGAAACAAATCAAGAAAAAGTAAACCATTTAATTGCTAACGATTTGGATTTCATCATTAGCCAATTAAAACTTACTCATAACACAATTAATCAACTTAACCCAGAAATTATTATAGTTTGTAATAGTGGTGCTTCAAATTTCTTTGGTATTAATAAACTATTTGATATAAAAAAAAATGAAGAAACGAATATCTGGCTTGGATATGATTTTGAATTTGATGAAGAATATGGAATTGACATAGTAAAAGGAATTAATAAAAATTCATTAGTTAAAGATTTAGATTATTCAAATCTTATAGGAAAGCCAATATTATTTACAAGCACATTAACATATCAAGATAAGTTTAATAAGAAACGATTAAATTGGATTATTAACAGGATTGGTAAAAAGTTACAATAAATAAAAAACCAGCACACAACAGCGGTTTGGCGCAATTGGGGTTTTAGGCAAACTTTAAAGTTGGTTTTGTACTTGGACGTTCAGTCTTTAATTTATACATTTGGCTTACCAAATCCCCAACTGACGCCAAGCCACGAGACGTTGTGCGATACCTTCGAGCGACAGAAAACCGAAAGAAAAAACTTAAAAAAATATGAAAAAAATAAATTACATTTTATCGATAATTTTAATTTGCCAAATTACTTTTGGACAATCCAAAACTGAAAAAGAAACTTCAAAAATTGTCGAAGAAGGAAAAATACTCTATAAATCTGAAATGGCTTCTTGGTATGGAACTGATATTTTTATGGAAAAATATAAAGAGAAAGAAAAAATTGGTGGATATTTTTCATATTCAGTAAACGAAATTTCAAAATGTATTTTTTACTCAAAAGAAGAGAAACCAAAAGTTATTGGAACTATGGATTTTGACATAACTTTCAAAATAGAAAATGCAAAAACAGATTTAAATGAAAGAGATTTAGATAAAACTGAATTAGACTTATTTGAAATGAAAAATGTTGCTTTAAAAATAATAAAATCTGATACTATATTTAAAAGTTATAAAAATACTAACTATAATTTAATTCCAATAATCAACGGTAAAGATAGAAAAGTTTACATTTTAACTGGACCGAAAAACAATGGAGTAATAATATTTGGAAACGATTATCTACTAAATTTTGATGAAAATAATAAATTACTGAACCGAAAACAATTACATAGAAATATCATTCCTATTGAATTTGGTGGAAAAGACGAAATCGGAGAAACAATTCATAGTCATAGACCAGAAACTGGAGATTTTATTACTTCCACTGATATTTGTACATTAATGTTATATTCAAAATTTGCCAAAATGAAAAGACATACCGTAATGTCACAAAATTATGTCTCAATTTGGGATTGTGAAAAAGAAATTCTTTCGGTTATGACCAGAAAAGCGTGGG
>JANNVS010000126.1:0-6247 GCA_031414515.1 Sphingobacteriales bacterium
TTAATGGGTGGTGCTTGGGCTTATGAAGCCTTGAGTTTCGGTGGTTTTTGGGCTTGGGATCCAGTTGAAAATGCATCGTTGGTGCCTTGGTTAGTTTTAGCAGCAGGCATTCATACATTAATGGCATATAAACATACAGGATATTCTTTACACGCAACATATATTTTTCTTATTGGTTCTTTTCTTATGGTATTGTATTCATCTTTTCTTACAAAAAGTGGAATTTTAGGCGATGCATCCGTGCATTCATTTACTGATTTAGGTATGAGCGGCCAATTAGTAGTTATAATTTTAGCATTCTTTATTCCTTCTATCTATTTATTTGCAGATAGAACTTTTAAGAAACAAATTCCATCAAAACAGGAAGAAGAAAAATTATCATCTAGAGAATTTTGGTTATTTATTGGTTCTTTGATATTTATTTTTTCTGCCATTCATATTACTGTGATGACATCTTTTCCTGTCATCAATAAAATTTTTAATACTAAACTAGCACCACCATCCGATATTAAAAGCCACTATAATAATGTACAAATATGGATGGCTGTTTTAGTTACGTTTGGATCTGCAATTACACAATTTTTTAAGTATAAAAATTCTGATGTTAAAAAAATAAGCAAACAATTAGCCATTGCTTTTTTTATAGCAATTGTATTAAGCATTGTCGTTATTATTCCATACAAATTATATCAATTGGATTATATTTTGTTGGTTTTCTGTGGATGGTTTTCTATTCTTGCAAATACACAATATATATTTCAGGCATTAAAAGGAAAATGGAAAATCGCAGGTGGCTCCGTTTCGCATATTGGTTTTGCTATCATGCTGATTGGAATTTTAATTTCACAAGGAAGACAAGAAGTGCTTTCTGTAAATAAATTTGGTATCGATTATGGTAAAGGGTTTTCAGAGAAAGAAATTGAAGAAAATGTATTGTTATACCAAAATGAACCCACTTTAATGGGAAAATATCGCATTACGTATTTAGGCGATTCATTTTCGGTACAAAATATTTATTTCAATGTTCGATATGAAGAACTAGATAAAAAAGGAAATGTACGTAATACATTTATTTTACAACCAAATATTTTAATGAACAGTAAAATGGGCAACAATCCTGTGCCATCTACTCGAAAAACACTTTCATCAGATTTATATACACATATTACATCTGCACCTTTAAAAGAAGACGGCACACAAGCAGATTCTATAGTACAAGATACATATACAATTGGTGTTGGCGATACGATTCCAGCTGCTCGTTGTTTAGTCGTTTTAGAAGGTATTAATCCAGATGCACATATTCATGGATTTGAATTAAGGCCCAAAGATATTGCAATTGGCGCAAGATTTAAATTTATTTCGCTAGATACATCTTACTATATAGAGCCTGTTTATTTAGTTAGAGAGGTTGTAGCCACAAGTGTTCCAGCGCGTGTTGAAAAAAATAATATAAGTTTCTCTGTGATAAAAATCCTACCTGAAGAAAATAAAATGCAAATTTTAGTTGAACAAAAGCTCAATAAATTTATAATTATGAAGGCTATAAAATTCCCATATATAAATGTTTTGTGGCTGGGTTGTTTTGTAACGGCATTCGGTATTTTATTGAGCCTATTGCGCCGTAAAAAAGAAAATATCGCTTTACAATAATCATCTAATTGGAATCATCAATAAAAAAAATATCATTCATTGGAAGTGGAAATGTAGCAACACATTTTGCTAAAGCATTTTCAAAAAAAGGAATTGTCGTCCAGCAAGTATATAGCCAAACTTGTGATAATTCAGAAACATTAGCATGGCAATCCAACTCTATTTATATCTGTGATTTAGATGAATTAAATTTAGAAGTCGACTTATTAATTTTTGCTGTAAAAGATGAAGTCATTAAATCATTATCACAATATATTTTAAGTAAAAAACCAACTATCAGGATGGTACATACCTCAGGCTCAGTTGGGCTGGATGTATTTGACAATGCAGCAAATACAGGCATTTTCTATCCATTACAATCTTTTTCTAAAACAAAGAAAATCGATATTAGTGACGTTCCATTTTTAATTACATCGAACAATGATTTGTTTAAAAATGAATTGATTGAATTTGCAAAATTATTGAGTAATAAGGTGTATGAATATACAGATGAGCAACGCAAGCACTTACATATAGCAGCAGTCTTTGTAAATAATTTTTCTAATCATTTATTTGCAACCGCGCAATCTTATTGTGAAAAGCATCAATTAGATTATCATTTATTGATGCCTTTGATTCACGAAACAATTCACAAAATTGATACGATTTCTCCAAAAGATGCACAAACTGGTCCTGCTAAACGAAGAGATATGGAGATTCTTGATAAGCATTTGATGTTACTTAAAAAAGAGGATGAACACTTGCATCATATCTATAGTTTATTGTCAGATTCAATTTTAAAAATGTATAAATAATTCAATGAATCTAAATAATGAATTTTTAAAATTTCATTTCTTTTTACCTTTTAAGATGGTTTTTTGATGATTAATAATAAAGTATAATTGCAATAGCTAACAACCTGTGTATAATGAACTAATTGCCTTTCTCAAGTGAAAATCTTATATTTATAGTAAATCTAAATCTTTATGACAAAGACCATTATTTTGTTGATGCTTTTTATTGGAAATATGTTTTTGTCATATTCTAAGAATGCTTTTCAATTAGTTGAAATTAATACTGCCAATTTTGCCGTTCCTACTTTGAAAGTTAATACTACAAATTTTAGATTTAACAATATCGATTATATAGTAATACAACCTAAAAACAACTCAGAATCCTATTTAAAAGAAAACGGTTTAACTGTTGAATCTTATTTAGGAGATGGTTTTTATTTAATATCATCTGCTGTCTCTAAAACTGATTTAGTTTTAAAAAATATCCAAACAAATAGAATCGGATATATTTCTAAAGAAAGTAAAATTGATGAATCATTAAAATTATTTTCCTCAGTAGAATCCGTTTCTGTATTATATGCATCTTCTATAAATGAAAGTATGTTGATTGACATAGCAGAGGAAATTGGCATTAGTATTATTCATAATGATAAAAAATACCATCACTTTTCAATTTATGCAAATGAGAAACAACTTGAGCTATTATCACAATATCCATTTATTTATTTTATAACGAAATATTATCCAAAAAAAAATCCTTTAATTTATGACGGCTCTTTAATGATAGGTGCTAAGCAAGTTCAAGAATTACTTCCATTTGGATATAATTTGAAAGGCGAAGGTATAAATGTTGGTATTTGGGACGATGGAGTTGTTGGTGTGCATTTTGATTTGCCTGTTAATAGAAATTTTGTAATAGATAAACAAAATAACACTTTGCCATATATGGCACATCCGACAGAAGTTGCAGGATGCATCGGTGGAAGTGGTAATTTTTTTGGTTTACTTCAAGGTATTGCACCACGTTGCAATATGTTTTATTGGGATGTTTTAAATGATATTGTTCAAGAAATTATTGATGGTAAAACTTCAATGAATATTGATATATCTAATCATTCATATAATTTTGCACCTACCAATTGTTTCCAATCTGGATTATATATTCCAGAAGCAGCAGATTTAGATAAATTGGTAAATGATAATCCTACATTACTTCCAGTTGTTGCAGTTGGAAATTCTGCTTCTGCAGCATGTGCTGTTGTTACAGATACTTTTAGTTCAATTGATATTGGATTTCAGGGTTGTAAAAATGTAATTACAGTAGGCTGGTTATTTTCAAATGAAAAGATTGTTGAAAACAGTGGAAGAGGACCAACTGAAGATGGAAGAATGAAACCAGAACTAGTTGCAAAAGGATTTCAGGTTACTACACTTGCACCTAACAATAGCTTTGGAAATGTTTTTGGTTCTTCATTTGCAGCTCCACAAGTTTCGGGCTTAGCTGCTTTATTGCATCAAAAATATAAACAACAATTTGGAATTTTTCCTGGAGCATCTTTAATTAAATCTATTTTATTTAATTCAGCTCGTGATTTAGGTAATCTTGGTCCTGATTATATCTATGGGTTTGGAAAACCTGATGCATTAAGAGCCGTAACTTCAATAGATAATAATTTATTTTTTGAAAACGAAATTAGTCAAAATGATTTTAAGACACATACTATATCAGTGCCTTCAAGTCTTTCGCAATTAAAGGTGACTTTATCTTGGACTGATAAAGAAGGTAGTCCAATTGCCGATAAATCTATCGTTAATAATCTAGATTTAAAAATAGTAACACCGACAGGAGATACTATATTGCCGTGGAAACTAAATCCATTAAATCCACAAAACAATGCAATTCGTGGTATTGATAATGTCAATACTAACGAACAACTTTCAATAGATAATCCATCTGCAGGAACTTATACAATCGTAGTGAAAGGAGCATCTGTGCCATTTGGTCCTCAATATTATTCAGTAGCATATTATAATCAGGTAAGAAAAATTGAACTTACCCATCCGAACGGAGGTGAAATATTGGATGCGACCGATGTTACTCAAATAAAGTGGAATAATAACGGTATTGATTCTTTATCTAAAATTGAATTTTCATCAAACAACGGTGGAACTTGGCAAACCGTGATCAATAATCAACAACTGTCTACTAAAACCTTTTCATGGGCTTTGCCATTAGTGTCAAGTAACCAATGTTTAATTAAAATTACATCTGGCAATAGTGTTACAGTTTCTGCAGCTCCATTTTCAGTTGGTTCACAATTAAATTACAATCTAATTAACCATTCAGTTTGTGATAGAACTGCAAAAATAAGTTGGGCTGCATTTGTTGGTGCTACTGCTTACAAAATATATTTATTTGTTGATAGTGTTTGGATTAATGTTGGTCAAACAAATTCACTAACCTACACAATAAATAATTTAACAAATGGTAAATCATACATGTATTCTGTTTCCATTATTAACAATGGATTCGAAGGAAATCATAGTTTAGCAAAAATGTTTACACCTATATCAAATGTATGTAGTACTTTGAATGATGTAG
Source organism: Sphingobacteriales bacterium (assembly GCA_031414515.1). Lineage (GTDB taxonomy): Bacteria > Bacteroidota > Bacteroidia > Chitinophagales > JADIYW01 > JADJSS01. The sequence continues at coordinate 5,029 of JANNVS010000126.1, forward strand.
GTGTCTATTCTATGAATAAACCTATTGGAGGTAGAAAGTTTACATTCTCTAGTTTACAAACAGAAAAAATTTCTTTAATAATTAAAAATTATGGAACTGCCATTCAAAACTCAATATCTGTTTCATATAGAATAAATGGTGGACCTATAAATACAGCTATTTTAACTGATATTTTGACTAGTAATGATACTTCAATAATTAAATTTAATTTAAACGAGGACTTAAGTGCAACTGGTAATTATAATCTTATTGCATGGACAAGTCTAGCTGGCGATAATAATACATTAAATGATACTTTGTATTATACCATCAGACAATTACCAAATGTCCCAATTGTATTACCTTTTTCAGAATCATTTGAAAATCTAAGCACATTGTTGACTAATTCTACTTTTGGATTGACAGGGTTAGATTACCTTGATTATTATACTGAAGATGGAGGAAGATTGCGAACCAATGAAGGAAATCTATATGCAAACTCTGGAAAGAGAGGAATCACTTTAGATAATTATATTGGCACAACTGCTAAAAAAAATGAATTAATTTTTACGTATAACTTATCTAATTATGCTGACTCGATAATTTTTCTGGATTTTAATTATATGAATAGGTCTGAACCAGACAGCAATGATTTAGTATTTGCAAGAGGAGATGATACAAAACCATGGATAAGAATTTATGATCTATTCTTTAATAGAAGTACACCAGGAAAATATCAAAAGGTTAGTGAAATTAATTTATATCAGAAGTTAAAAAATGAAAATGGACAGGATTTTTCGCCATCTACTCAAATTAGAATTTTACACACAGGTATCAAAACTGCAACAACACCTTATTCAGATGGTGGTTATACATTTGATGATTTTAAATTGTATAATGCAGGAAGAGATGTTTCCTTATTAGATGTTTCGGTAAAAAAAGTTAATTGTATAAAGACTTTTGCAGCACAACCTATAATAATAACGGTTAAGAATAATTCTTCACAAATAATTTCGAGCCTTCCTGTTTCTTATAAGGTAGATAATAATCCAATTGTTAGTGAAATAATTCTTACAACTATAAATCCTAATGAAGTAGTTACTTATTCATTTAATACACTTTTTAATTATAATAGTCCAGGGCAATATTCAATCAAAACTTGGACTAACAATCCAAAAGATAATTATACAATAAATGATACTGGAAGTGCATCAATTATTGTAATGGCTACCGTTGATTC
>JANNVS010000127.1:0-3312 GCA_031414515.1 Sphingobacteriales bacterium
TGGTGATTGCATACAACCAACTGGTGTATCTAATGTATCTATTATAAAACTTGATTCTACAGCAACTACAATAACTGTAAAATGGACAAAACCTGCAAATGCAGATAGTGTAATGATTGCGGCAGGTCCTAATGCAACAATAGGGTTTGTTTCTATCAGAGATTCTGCAATGTATGCCGTTGGAACAACAATACCAGGAAGTGAAGCTAGAGTTTATTATCGTGGTGCAGATTCTACAGTAACTTTAACTAATTTAACAGCAAATACTGTATATAAAATTTTATTTGTATCATTTAATAATAGAAATTGTAACAACGGACCAAATTATGCTGGTGTTGCCAACACAACAGTAAGAACAGCATTGGCAACAAGCATCAGAAATAAAAATACAGAAGCAGAATTTTCGATGTATCCAAATCCAATAAATTCAGGATTATTATTTGTAAAATTCAAAACAGCATTGCGCGAAGAAGCTGTTGTTGAAGTAATAGATATTTTAGGTAGAAAATTAAGTATTCAAAACATATCAAAAGGTAGTGAAATTCAAACAATTGATGTTAGTAATTTTGCAAAAGGTACATATTTATTAAATGTTATTTACAAAGACACCAATAATGTAAGTACATTTATAGTAGAATAGAATTTTAAAATCATTAATAAACCTCGTTTTGAGTCTTGAGTAATTTGCTCAATCAAAATGAGGTTTTTTTCGCTTAAAATAAATATATGAAACATAAAAATTATATACTTTTTTCAATAGTATTATTGTTTTGTATAAATACATTTGCAGTACCTGGTACCTACTATAATGGTGTCGACAGCACTAAGAGTTGCGCTACTTTTAAAACTATTTTATTTAATAAAATTAAAAATGATTTTCATTTATTTTATGGTCAGATAGATAGTTTCTATAACAAAACAGATTTGAAACCTGCAGAATCACCATTAACAGGATTTGTTATTGTAGACAGATACTGTTCTGATATTCCAACTGCTTTTGATTCTTGTAATTTTAGATATAACGACAGAACACCTGGTGCGCGAAGCTTTTGTTTTACTGGTGGTACAGCAAGTGAGTATTGTAAATGTTTTGCAAAAGAACATACGTTTCCATCATCATGGTTTGATGATTCAACGTTGATGCGAACAGATATGCACTTTGTTTGGCCAGCTGATAGCAAAATCAATAATGAAAAAAGTAATTTTCCATTAGGTTATGTTAGACCATCTGCAGTATATACTTCATATAATGGTACTAAAGTTGGACGTTCTGATGCTTTAAGAAATTATGGATATATTGGTGCTAAAGACACATTTGTGAATTTTAATAATACAACATACAATAGAGTATTTGAACCCATAGATGCCTTTAAAGGTGATTTTGCAAGAGCATATTTATATGTTGTTACACGCTATGGTGATAGAATTGCAAATTGGAAAAATTTAGATACTATTGGAAAAAGCACTATAAGTAATATATCTTACACAGGTTTGGAGCCTTGGATTTTGCAGTTGTGTGTGCAGTGGCATAATCAAGACCCACCAAGTGATTTTGAAAGAAAAAGAAATGATTCTGTATTTGGTATTCAATCAAATAGAAATCCATATATCGATTATCCGCATTGGGTAGAAAAAGTATTTGGTGTAAATGGAAATGCCGCATCTTGTATAAATACAGCTGTTAGGAATAATAAATCAATAGATTTTTCTGTGTATCCAAATCCAGCTAATGATGTTTTAAATATTCAATTTGCTCGTTCATTAACTACTAAAAATGCAACAATTGAAATTCTTGATATTGTAGGAAAGATAATTCTTACACAAACGATATACTTGATTCAGGAAATACAACAGATTAGTACTGCATCTTTATCAAAAGGGATTTATATTTTAAATATTCAAAGCGACGGACAAAATAATAGTACGAATTTTGTGAAAGAATAAAATTCAATTTAATACAATAAAAAAATCACGACTATAGTTGTGATTTTTTATTTTACAGAAACGCATGTGCAGTTTGTATTGCATAAAATAAAATATCGGAAATGTTGAAATATGCAGTATGAAAAGAAGCGTGGCATGGCAAAAATCGCCAGCAAAGCGTGGCTTTGAGCGTGGAGCGATATTTTTGCCTTGTCTTTTTTGGTTACTTTTTTGGACTAAGAAAAAAAGTGACAGAAGTTGATTTTAGTAAACAATTAGTATAAAAAAATAATTTAAACCGCACAACGCATTTATAGAATTATAATCGTAACTAAATTATTTCACTTCTCTCAACAATGTAATATAAGTAGGAAAGTGATCGCTATAACCAGCATTGTAAATATTAAAATCCCAAGTACGTTTTGGATAGCCTTTGTATTTTCCTGTTTTAGTAATCATAAAATCTTTGTTGAAAATCTTTGCATTCTGATAAAAATAACCTGTTTGTTTTTGGCTTAACCATCCTTTAGAAAGTATAATCTGATCAAACAAACCCCATGCGTCATTGTGTGCCAACGTTCCAATACCTTTTTTAAAGTAATCTATCCAAGGATTATAAAAACCAAGAGTTTTGCAATTTTCTTTTTTATCTACACACTGTAAATATTTCATCAAGCTTTCATCTGTTGGATTATCATTCAAATCACCCATTACAATTACTTTTGTATTTGGGTTTTCTTTTATTAAAGAATCAGTATGATGTTTAATAATTTTTGCAACATAATTTCGCATGGGCTTTGTTAATTCTTCTCCACCACGTCGTGAAGGCCAGTGACCAATAAAAATATTCATCGTATCTATATCGTTTAAAATACCTTTTACCCATAATACATCACGAGTTGGCTTTCCTTCTTTTACAGCTTTAGACAAATCTATAGGAATAGAAAAACTCGAAATCACTTTAAAATATTTTGGATTATATACAAAACCACAATCTATACTTCTTGGATCACCACCATTATAATGAACCACTTGATAGTTTCTACTTTTTAGTTTAGGTTGATTGACCAAATCCTGAACAACCTCTTTGTTTTCAATTTCAGCAGTTCCCCAAAATGCCATTCCATCAGGAGAAATATCTGTACCAATCTGCGAAACTACTTCTTCGAGATGCTTTAATTTATCCATATAAATTTCAGCCGAATAATGCAGATTGCCATTTGGTGTAAAATCATCATCAAATGTTTTAGGGTCATCTATAGTGTCAAAGAAATTTTCTAAGTTGTAAAAACCTGCTACTACTACTTTATATTTTTTTTGTTGTCCGAAACTAACACTACTTAGAAATAGTGACAAGAAAATGGAAATTGGAATGAATTTATTCATAAG
>JANNVS010000128.1:0-24492 GCA_031414515.1 Sphingobacteriales bacterium
AACTGGCTCCAAAATGGATGAAGTTATCTTTGAGGAATTTAAAGGAACTGGAAATATGGAATTACAATTGGAAAGAAAATTATCGAATCGCCGTATTTTCCCTGCAATTGATGTGGTTTCGTCGTCTACACGTAGAGATGACTTATTGTTAGATAAAGATGCGTTGCAGAAAATGTGGGTACTGCGTAACCATTTAGCAGACATGAATTCAGAAGAATCGATGAAATTTTTGTTGCAACAGATGAAAGGAACACGCAGCAACGAAGAATTTTTGTTGACAATGAACAGATAACAATTAGATAATTAATCAATTAGCTAATTAGCTAATAAAAAATAGAGATATTAAATACAAATTTGTATCTTCGCAGTCCGAATTTTAGGAAAATCATTCTATTAATTCATCAATTCTTAAATTCAATAACTAACTAGAAATGAAAAGAACGTTTCAACCATCGGTAAGAAAAAGAAAAAACAAGCATGGTTTCCGTGAGCGTATGGCAACCAAAGGTGGTCGTGCTGTATTAAACGCGCGTCGTGCAAAAGGAAGAAAAAAATTATCAATTTCTGACGAAAGAAGAGGAAAATAATAGCTGGAACAGATAAATATATACGGCTTACGTTCACCAAAAAAGAACGCCTGAAAAGTAAAAAACGTATAGACGAACTTTTCAGTGATAAAACTTTTGTTCAAAATCCAATTTTAAGAATATACTTTAAAAAAGTAGAATTGAATTGCACCTTTCCGGTGCAATTTGCACTTTCCGTACCTAAAAAATTATTTCCCAACGCAGTAGATAGAAACCGTTTGAAAAGATTGATGCGAGAAAGTGTACGTTTACAAAAACCAAATTTTTATAAAATCTTACAGGAAAAAAACAAACAGATAGTTTTGCTGCTCAGTTATCATGCGAAAACTGTTGCTGATTTTAAAACAGTAGAAGGTGCAGTGACGAAATTATTGAAAAAGTTGATCAACGAATTACACTAATCTTCTTCGTAAGAATCTCATCTTTTAATTGAATTAAACAAATGTATTCGCCATTGGTAAAATCACTAACGTCAAGTTGTTGTTGAAAATTATTACTATTTACTTCTTTTATTAACGCACCTAATATAGAATAAATACGAATGCTTTGTATTATTTCTTTTGATTCAAAAAATATAAAATTACTGGATGGATTTGGATAAACAGTTACTTCACTTTTTGCGGAATAATTTTCACGTGTATTTGTAATTACAATTGCATTGCCTTCGCAATCTGTACTTCTAAAAATATAATGTCCACTCGGATTAACATACGTAAAAGTATCTCGTGGTTGTATGAAATAAATATTATTGGTAAACGTAGATGTTGCGTTAGTAATTGCAGGCTTTAAAAAATCACTTACTATAAAATCTATATCATCTACTTGCGTTGCCATATACACAAAGTAATGCAATAACGTATCAGTCAGATTACTAGTAAAATATGGACTTGTAACAGATAAGTTATTTGGCGGCTCATTTAAATATAACCACTGATATTGTTGGATGCAATTAGAATTATTATTACCACAAACAGTTGTAAAAAATGGATGACCACCTTTGCAGTTCACAAATAGTTTTGTTGAAATGGATAAATCTTTCTCCTGAATATTATTTATCAATGCACGAGGGCCTTCCGTATAGAAATAAGTAGAAACCGTATCTGATGAGCCAAATTTAGTAACATCGAATAAAACTAAATTATCGGTTCTTCCATGTAAAAATAAGAATGCTAAACTACTGTCGCTTTCCTCTAAAAAATTTCCCATTTTACTATTGTTCACAGCAATGGTATCATCTTTTGGTAAACCACCACCAATTACAAAAGCGCGTTTTATATTTTTGCGATATACAGTATTGTAAATAGATTTTGAAGAAAAATTTCCTTGCGCATTAAAAAGTGTGTCTGTAAAATTTTTTCCAACATCTGCACTCGACAAAGACAGGCTGCAAAATGCGCCAAAGCTCACACCACCAGCAAATAATTTAGTGGTATCAATTTTTAAAAGAGAAACGTTTTCTGTTACATACATGTCAGCAGCAACAGCAGCCTGAAATCCGTTATAAAATGCTTTTCTTGTGTTGCCATTCATAGTAGCATATTTATTTACAGATTCAAAACTTGAAGTGTTTTCATAATAAGCAACACAAAAACCACGCATTGCTAAATCAATAGCATAAAAGTTCAAATGTTCGTTCCAGCTACTTCTGTACCTTTCACCATTGCCATGTGTTAGCAAAATACAAGGTCGCGTAATGGTATCATTTGGTCGCACAAAAAATAAAATCAACGAATCTTTGGTATAGATTGTTTTTTGACCTTTTAATCCATTCCAAACAAAAAACGAATCTTTTGGATAACTGATGATACGTTGCACATCAAAACTATGTTTCAAAATAGTAATATGATGATTTTGAGTGTCGTTAAATCCTGAAACAGGAACAAATGTTTGTGTATTGATGTTTGTGTAATCAAAAGTATTGGTATATTGTGAGGTTTGACAAAACGCACAAAATGGGTAAAAAATGAATAACAAGGTTATTCTTATTGAAAAAGACAGTAGTTTAGATGTAAGCATGTATTAAATAATTTTTCTAAATCAATTATAGCCTAAATTTAAGCAACTTAATCAGCAACATTCGGTACAAATAAAATCAATTGTCATAATAAAAACAGCATAAAAAATTATATTAAATTGATTATAAGCTTCTTATGTTTATTAAATGTCATTAAAAGTATAATTATGAATTTAAAACTTAAACATCTTAAATGTCATTGTTAAAAAAAATACTCATCTTTCCATTCATTGCGCTGATTCAAGTCTACAAATATTCAGTATCGCCTTTATTGGGTGAGAATAAATGTCGCTACCAGCCTTCCTGTTCAACTTATTCTATTGAATCATTACAAAAATATGGTTTATTAAAAGGCGCGTATCTAGCTGCCAAACGAATTTTATCGTGTCATCCTTGGGGTGGCTCAGGCTATGATCCAGTTCCGTGAATTTATTTATATTTTTTAACCATTCGTAAAAACTATTTTTAGTAGTTTTAAAGCTCATAATAAAGATTAATTTCGTAAAAACTCTATAAAAAAGTAATTCATGAAAAGACTCATCACAATTCTATGTTTGTGTTTAATTTTAAATGCAAGAGCTACTGACCAAGACCGTTATTTTGAAATTGCGAAAAATATGGAATTGTTTACTCAACTGTACAAAGAATTGAACACCTATTATGTAGATGATGTAGATCCAAATAAATTAATGACAAATGGCATTAACAGAATGTTGGAAGGATTGGATCCTTTTACTAATTATATCACAGGAGCAGATCTCGATGAATATCAATTACAGACTACAGGGAAATATGGTGGCATCGGCGCACGAATTGCTAAAATGGGTGATTTTGTTATAATAACAGACCCATATGAAGGTTATCCAGCACAAAAAGCAGGACTAGAAGCTGGTGACCAAATTCTAGAGATAGATGGGAAAGTATCGACAAAGTATAATTCTGACGAGGTCAGTCAACTTTTGAAAGGCGAACCAGGCACCAATATTACTATTAAAATAAAGAAATCCATTTCAAATGAAGTGAAGACCCTTTCTTTTAATAGAGAAGAAATTAAAATTGAGAATGTTCCTTATTCAGGTATGATAAATGATAAAGTTGGCTATATAAAATTAACCATGTTTACAGATAATGCAGCTAAAGAAGTACAGGACGCATTAAAAGAATTGAAAAAAAATCCAAACCTAAAGGGTGTGGTGTTAGACCTACGAGGAAATCCTGGTGGTTTGCTAAATGAGGCAGTAAATATTTGCAATACATTCATTGATAAAGGCACCAATATTGTAAATACAAAAGGTAAAATACAAGAAGCAAATTTTCAATATGCTACCACAGGAAAAGCAGTAGATACAGACATTCCACTCGCTGTTTTGACAGATGAAGGCTCTGCTTCCGCATCTGAAATTGTTTCTGGATCCATTCAAGACTTAGACAGAGGAATTATAATCGGACAAAATACTTATGGAAAAGGATTAGTACAAGTAACGAAACCTGTTGCGTATAAAGCTAAACTGAAAGTTACTATTTCCAAATATTATATTCCAAGTGGAAGATGCATTCAACGGATTGATTACTCACATAGAAGCGTGGATGGAATTGCAAGTGCATTGCCAGATTCTTTACGCAAAGAATTTAAAACTAAATCAGGCAGAATTGTAAAAGATGGTGCCGGTATTGAGCCAGACATAAAAACAGAAGAGCAAAGAATCTCACCTATTTCAATTGCACTATATACCAATAACCATCTCTTCCAGTTTTCTAATCAATACAAATATGATCACAAACAATTGAGAAATGGAAATGATTTTTCATTGACAGATGAAGAATACAATCAATTTACGGAATATTTGAAAGGGAAAGAATATGATTATACAACATCTAGTGAAGTAAAATTAGCAGATTTGATAAAAAGCATAAAGATGGATAGTTATTCTGAGGCTGTCCAAAAGGTTATTTCTGATTTGGATACTCAAATTAAACATGATAAATCTAAAGATTTATTGAAATATAAACCTGAAATAAAGCGTTTGTTAGAACAAGAAATTGCAAGTCGTTATACTTTCGAGAAAGGTAGAATTTCAAATAGCTTAAAAGAAGATTTAGAGGTAAAAAAAGCCATTGAAATATTGAGCGATAGCGTAAAATATAAATTAATGCTTACAGCACAAAAATAAATAGTAGTGATTTCGAAACCCGCTATTTATATTTTATGTATTGAAACAGCAAATTCTGTTACATCATTAACGTTGTCAAAAGATGGATCTTGTGTTGCACTAAAAGAGACCTTAGAACCAAATAAAGCTGCAGATAAACTGCATACATTAGCGGAAGAATTAATGAAAAATGCGAATTTAACTTTTTCAAATTTAAATGCTGTCGCTATAAGTTCAGGTCCAGGATCCTATACAGGTTTACGTATTGCGACATCAGCTGCGAAAGGATATTGTTTTGCATTGGATATTCCATTAATTAGTATATCTACATTAGAGGCCATGGTATATGGCGTTCAGACCAGATATCATCAGAATGGATTTGATGAATATGTTCCTATGGTAGACGCACGCAGGATGGAGGTTTTCACCTCTTTTTATCTAAAAAATGGTGAGGTAACTCAATCTATTTCGAGTTTGATAATAGATGCTGCTTTTAAAGATTTATTTTGTTCTGATAAAAAATATATGCTTTTTGGAAATGGATTAGAAAAATCAAAACCCTTTTTATTAGAAGATAATAGTTGGTTTTTTGATAATTTTATTCCTAGCGCACAGGATTTATGTTTAATTGCACATAACCGTTTTATGGTTAAAAATTTTGAAGAATTAGCTTATTTTGAACCAAACTATGCAAAACCGTTTCATTCTACAAAGATAAAAGATAATTATTAGAGAAATTTATTAACCATTGAGAATCAATTTAATTTAAAATTCTAAAACTATAATTGGCCACTATTTGAGCTGAAAAGAATTAAAATAATATTATGTCAATAAATGCAAAAAGTATATCACAAACAGAGTTCACCATCAATTTTCAAGATTTACGTAAATCAGTATTAGTATTACGTGCGGTAAACCACAAATTACGACAGGAAATCATTCGATTAATTAATGAAAAAGGCAGAATGACTGTTACAGAGCTATATATAAAGCTTAGATTAGAGCAATCAGTTGCATCACAACATCTCGCATTATTACGTAGAGCTGGAGTCGTGATAACGACTAGAAATGGAAAGTTTATCTACTATTCAATTGACCATGAAAGAATAGACGAGATAACAAGATTAATAAATGAGCTCATAAGATAATCCAAACATCCTTTTTAAAACATTGATGCATTCAAAATTTAATGATAAATTAAGTATTTATAATATGTTAAAAATCTAAATAATAGACTATCCAATTAACTTTAATTGTTGAATATATCTATATTTGTATTGAACTATAGTATAAAAAGATTTTATGGAAAATTTTGAATTTAAAACAGAAAAGATTGAGAAAGCGGCAGAGCTTTTAAGGGCAGTGGCACATCACCTTAGATTAAAAATTATAAAGCTAATCCACGAAAAAAAGGAAGTAAACGTAAATGTAATTTACAACACACTTAAAATCGAACAATCTATTACATCACAACATTTAAAAATTTTAAGAGGCGTAGATGTTGTACGCACACGAAGAGATGGCAAAAAAATTTACTACTCTTTAAACTACGACAGATTGGATGCAATGCACCGCGGAATCGACTTGTTCGAAGAGTGGACGCAAGCTCGTAAAGTAGCGAAAAAGAAAAAATAACAAACTTACTTTTTCAAAACAATTCTATAAACTATTATTTGTCGTAAATTAGGCAAGTAATAGTTTTTTTATTTATGGAAAATCCAGTTCAAGAATTCAACGACTATCGTTCTAAAATGAACGAAGTAATCTTAGCGCAAAAGAATTTGACGCTCAATCGTTTTTTCAATCTCGATATGCATGCATATGCAGATGGCGCAATTGATGCCAAAACAAAAGAAATGCTCGGCTTGGTTGCCTCTATGGTTTTGCGCTGCGATGATTGTATAAAATATCATTTAGGAAAATCACACGAAGCAGGCATCACCACAGAACAAGTGTACGAAGTATTTGCCATTGCCAATCTCGTAGGTGGCAGTATTTGTATTCCACACACAAGACGTGCAGCAGAATATTGGGAAGTATTGCAAAATAATTAAAGGGTTTAGGAATTAAAGAATTAACTTTTAGATTCACAAACGCACAAACTCATAAATTAAAATGAAAAAATTATATCTTTTCGATTCCTTCGCACTTATTTATAGAGCTTATTTTGCTTTTCAAAAAAATCCTTTAATTAATTCTAAAGGTTTCAACGTTTCTGCAATACAAGGGTTTTTAAATACCATTTGGGAAATCAAAACAAAATACAATCCTACGCATTACGCAATTGTTTTTGATGCAGCGGCACAAACCGACCGACAAGCAGAATATGATTTTTATAAAGCACAACGACAAGAAACGCCAGATGATATCGTAACTTCAATTCCATACATTAAAGCAATTATCAGAGCGATGAATATGCCTGTGGTAGAAATTGCAGGCTACGAAGCAGATGATCTAATTGGTACACTTGCAGTAAAAGCTGCAGCAGAAGGATTTGAATGTTATATAGTTTCACCAGATAAAGATTTAGGACAAGTAGCTTCTGATAAAATTTTTATTCATAAGCCACCATTTATGGGAAAGCCAGCAGAAGTACTTGGTGTCGAAGAATTAAATCGAAAATGGGAAATCAAAAATCCAAAACAAATTATAGATATACTTGGACTTTGGGGCGACGCTGTTGATAATATTCCTGGTGTGAAAGGCATTGGCGAAAAAGGTGCGAAAATGTTGATTCGTCAGTTTGGTTCTATTGAAAATATTTATGAAAACATAAATGAAGTAAAAGGTGCTATAAAAGATAAACTCATCGAGCATAAAGAAATGGCATTGATTTCTAAAAAATTGGCAACTATTATTATTGATGCGCCGATTGAATGGATCGAAGATGATTTTATTTTAAAAGAATTTGATAAAGAAACACTCGCAGCAATTTTCGCCGATTTAGAATTTCGTACGCTTGGCAAAAAAATAATCGGCGATGATTATTCCGCAAATGATGGATCAAAAAATGCTGCTTCAATAAAAGTTGCAACACCCCAAAATCCGGCACAAACGTCTATGTTTGATAGCGTAGAATCAACTGAAGAAAATATAACTACTGAAGAAACAAAAACTTTCGGAAAAAACATCAGCAACATAGAGCATCAATATTTCTTAGTAGATACAGAATATGCGATAAATGATTTATTACAAAAACTAAATGCTGAAGAAAAAATTTGTTTCGATACGGAAACTACTTCTGTAGACGCAAATAATTGCGAATTAGTTGGAATTTCTTTCAGCATCAAGCCATTTGAAGCATACTATATTCCAATTTCTGCAAATCAGGATGAAGCAAAGATTCAAATCCATCAATTCAAATCTATTTTAGAAAATGAGAAGATTACAAAGATTGGTCAAAATATAAAATTCGACCAACTTGTTTTAAAATGGTATGATATAGAAGTTAAAGGCGTTTTCTTCGATACCATGCTGGCGCATTATTTAATTGATGCTGATACTAAACACAACATGAATGTATTGTCGGAAAACTATCTCGGTTATTCACCTGTTTCGATAGAAGAATTGATTGGTAAAAAAGGACCAAAGCAAGGCACGATGCGTGATGTGCCGATTTATAAAATTAAAGAGTACGCAGCAGAAGATGCTGACATAACGTTGCAATTACATAATGTATTTAAAAATCAAATTGACAATACGCACTTACATAAATTATTTTACGACGTAGAAACACCTTTGGTATCTGTACTTACAGAAATGGAATATGAAGGTGTGCGCATCGATATGGATTTTCTAAAACAATATTCTGATGAAATAGCGACAGATATTGTAAAGTTAAAAGATGAAATTTTAGAAACTTGCGGCGCGCAATTTAATATTGATTCGCCAAAACAACTAGGTGAAATTTTATTTGATAAAATGGGTATTAAATATCCTGGAAAAAAAACAAAAACAGGTCAATATTCTACAGATGAAGAAACATTACAAAAAATTTTACATGAACATCCAATTGCAGAAAGACTATTAGATTACAGAGAATTTACCAAATTAAAAAGCACTTATGTAGACGCATTACCAAATCTACTAAATCAGAAAACACATAGAGTTCATACAACATTTAATCAAGCAATCGCAGCAACAGGCAGATTAAGTTCTACCAATCCGAACTTACAAAACATTCCGATTCGTACAGAACGCGGCAGAAGAATTCGCAAAGCATTTATTCAAAAAGATGAAAATCATATTTTATTATCAGCCGATTATTCTCAAATAGAATTGCGTATAGTTGCTTCGATTAGTGAAGATGCAAATATGATGGAAGCATTCAATAAAAATTTAGATATTCATGCAGCAACAGCTGCCAATGTTTTTGCGGTTCCGTTAGAAGAAGTAACTTCTGAAATGCGTCGACAAGCAAAGATGGTAAATTTCGGAATTATTTATGGAATTTCTGCGTTTGGTTTGGCACAACGTTTGGGAATTTCAAGAACAGAAGCTGCAAATTTGATTGAGCAATATTTTGTAAAATTTTCAGGCATCAAAAGATATATGGACAACACCATAAATTTTGCACGAGAAAATGGGTTTGTTGAAACTCTTTTACAAAGAAGAAGATATGTGCGCGACATCAACGCAGGCAATTGGACAGTGCGTGGTTTTGCAGAACGAAATGCAATCAACGCACCGATACAAGGAACTGCAGCCGATATGATAAAAGTGGCGATGATAAATATTCACCGACAACTTAAAGCACATAAATTGCAATCTAAAATGATATTGCAGGTGCATGATGAGTTACTGTTTGATGTTTTTTTACCAGAAAAAGAAGAAATACAAAAAATCGTTATATGCGAAATGCAAAATGCCTTACCTTTACGTGTGCCGATAGAAGTGAGCGCAGGCTTTGGTTCTAATTGGTTAGAAGCACATTAATAGATAAAAATAAAAATTTTGAATGAAATCATTATGGTTCTTTCTTTTTATTACGATTAGTATATTTTCCTATGCAGAAAAATGGGACTCAACCTATGTGAGAAATCTTATTTCCAAAGGTGAAGTGAATAAAGTTTTTCAATTTTATCAAAGCAATTATTTAAAGAATCATAACTCGGTTGATGCAATAAAAATTGCAGAATTGATGTATTCAATAAATGAATATGTTGCTGCAAAAATATGGTATGAAAAAGAAATAGAACAAGTAATCAAAATAAATGAAACCTTATTTAAATATGCTACTGCTTGTCGTTTATCAGGAGATTATCAAAAAGCTTCTAACAGCTATCAGTTATATCTAAAACAAAATGGTGAAATAAATGATGCTGTCCATTTAAAAAACGTATGTGATCGTCTCTTTAATGCATCCGATATGACTGCTAGTTTTAAACTTGAAAATTATACTTTCAATACCGATATGGATGAAGAAAATATAAGTTTTTTAAGAACCAATCCGATATATATTAACAAAGTAAAAAAGAACAACATGATATTCTATAATGCCCATCAGGTTGTTCGTCTTTTTGAGAAATTTGCACCACCGGTTAAAGTATATAAAGATGAATTAACGAATTTTAATATTACTGGCTTATCTTATACAAGTGATGGAAACACTGTAGTCTTTTCTGCTAAAAATAAAGATAGAGTTGAAACAGACAAGAATGAACAGCTTTTTATTGGCGAAAATTTAGGAGGAAAATTTTTAAACATAAAACCATTTCCATATAACATTTCATCAATGTCACTAAAAAATCCAAGCTTAAATAGCGATGGTACTGTACTGTACTTTTCTTCAGATCTACCAGATGGATTTGGTGGATTTGATATATGGAAAAGTACATTCGTTAAAGAAGATTGGACAAAACCTGTCAATCTGGGAGAATTAATAAATTCAAAATCAGATGAAATTAATCCCTTTATTGTGCAAGATGAGACAGTGAATGAGCTTTATTTTTCATCTAATAGAGAAGATGGTTTTGGCGGTTTTGATATATATATGGCAAATACAACAAATTCTGGTTTGCAGAATATAAAACTGCAACCAGCACCTATTAATTCTATTGCAGATGACATCAGTATTATATATGATAATACTATTAAGACAGGTTATTTTTCTTCGAATAGAAAAAATGGAAAAGGCGGTTTTGATGTTTATCGTTTTACACCATTTAACTTAAAAATGATTATTCAAGTTTTAGACTCAGAATCAAGACAGCCAATTAAATATGCAGTTGCAGATTTGAGAGATAATACAAATTTGGAGTCGGAAAGTATTTCTAATGATGACGGAAGGATTATTTTTCTAATAGAAAAAGATAAATCATTTAATATCCATATTTCTAAAGAAAAATATATACCGTATATTTCTGAAATAAACCCTACAAATAAATCTAATGGTGACTCAATAGAAATAATAGCGATTTTAAAAAAAGAAAATATAAATTCTATCCCAAAATCTTTAAGCTCTTTAACATCGGATGATTTTATTTATTTTAAAGGACAAGTTATAGATTCTATAACAAAACTTGCATCTCAAAGTATTAAGATGAAAATGATAAACTATACAACAAATAAACTGCGTGAGTTGGAAATTGATAGCCAAGGGAAATTTGAGATAAAATTATTTACAAATAATAATTATAAGATTATTTTTAATAATTCGGGAACAAATATTACAGACGAAATAACAACTATTGGTATTGAAAAAGGCAGTGTAAAAATTTGCAATTACATTATATCAAATACTAGCTTTGTTCTGTCTGGAATTAAAAAATGATAGGAAGAATGCATGATACTTAAAAAATGTATAAATTTATGGCATTCATTTTGTATACAACGGTGATATATACTAGCGGATTTAAAATTATAAATTAAACAAACATGAAAAATTATTTGAGGTTACTTATTGTTATAGTTGTGTTAGTATTTTCTACCATATTAAATGCACAAACGCAATTCACAGCTAATGAAGTAAGACAGTTTATGAGCAAAGGCGAACAAAATGGTATAGAAATAATATTAAATGGAACCAATCTAGAAGACGCAAAGGACGCAATAGAAAAATGGGGCAAAAGGATAACGGCGAAAATAGTAAGAGACAAGAAAAGCCCTGAAATTTTTTTAGATAATGCACAAATTTCAACTGTAAGTGCTAATGTACTAGATATGTACGCAATTGTAACACCAATTGATAATGGCTCAAAAGTAACCATTTTTACAGATTTAGGTGGCGCATTTATATCTTCCGCAGCCTATGGTACTCAATATGCAGGGTTAGAAGCAGCTATTAAAAAATTTGCAAAAGACCAAGCGATAGAGGAAGTTGAAGATCAGCAGAAAAAAGAGGAGAAAATATTTAAGACACTTACTGGAAATTTGAAAGATTTAACAAAAAACAAAGAGGATTATTTTAAAGATATTGAAAAAGCTAAAAAATTAATTAAAGAACGCGAACAGGACATAATAAAAAATGATGCAGATCAAGCGACAAAACAACAGCAAATTTCATTACAGCAACAAATTATCGAAACTATAAAAACAAAACGCGCAACATTGAATTATTAAACAATATTTTCTAATTTTGTACCAACAGTTTGCATGTATTTGCAAACTGTTTTTTATTAATTAATTATTCATTACTTAAACGATTATCGTAATGTCATCTTGAGCTTGTCGAAAGATAACTTACGACTTATTACTTACCACTTACGACTTTTACACATGAACACACGACTAGTATTATGGGGCGAGATTGGCACGGACAGAAAAGCCTTAATTGCAATTAATTTAGATGAAGAAAGAGCAAAAATCCATACGTACGCTTTTCCAAGAGAAGAGGTTACTAAAGAAGTTCAGAATGCATTATTTGTTGTATGGAAAAACGGTGGAGAATATATGTTTCCAGAAAGTGTCATTCATTGGGAAATTGATGCCAACAACGATAGTATTTTACCTGAAGAAGTAAAAGTGGAACGCTTAGATGTAGTGTTGCAATCGCAGCACAAATGGAGTAAAAAACTGATGAGTTCTAAAATCAATCAGTTACTTTCTGATGAAGTAAAACTGCTGGAAGAAAAAGCATCTGTAGTAGCAGAATACGACCAAACTATTTGGAATAAAGCAAAAGCTCAATGGGAAAAAATTGCTTCGTATCAGAAAAAAAACGAGATTTCCTGGGAACAGACTACGGTGCTTAAAGATAAAATCAATAGTGTATTTGAAGCGTTGAAAGCCGTAAAAAGAATTAATAATGAAAATGAAGATTTTGCCAATGCAACCTTGATAAAAAGTTATTACAAACGCATAGAAGATTTGCAGGCAAAATTAATTTATAACGATCAATGGAAATTTATTTTTGATGAATTGAAAAAAATTCAGGCAGAAATTAAAGACATCAATATGCGCTGGAATCATAAGCGAAATATTTACAATCAGGTGAATGCAATTTTTGATGACTTGCGTAAATACAGAATGACAGAAGTGTTGTCGAGAACAAATGGAAGAATTTCTCAGCTTACAAAAATTTTACAAGGCTTAAAAGATTCAAGTTCACGCGATGTAGAAAGCTATAACCAGCAGGTTGAAAAAATGCAGCATTATACACGCGGAAAATTATCTGTAGATGAATTGAAAACTCGCTTTGGCTATATTTTAGATAAAACAAAAGAAAAAGATGAAAAAGTAGCAGGCATAGAACAAACGATTGCTCAGCTGAAAAAAGATATAGAAAAAGAAAAGAAACATCAGGAAGAACGAGAACAACAGAAACTAAAACGCGAACAGGATGAAGCAACTAAACAGGAAGAAATTGCCGTTAAAAAGTTAGCGAAGAAAGAAAAAGTAAGTGATAGTGAAAGAGTAGAAACTGGAATCAAATCAGAAGAAGTTATAGAAGCAAAAGAAGAAATTATAGTTGTTGCAATTGAAACTAAAGGTATTGTAGTTGAAACAGAAAATATAACAGAAGCAGAACCAACTGTGGAAACAGAAACAATAACACCAGAACAAGAGATAATTACATCAGAATCAGCAGAAGAATAAATTTTACTCTTTCACAAATTTCTGAACATACACATCATTTTCTTTTGTGTAAGCAGTAAGGATATAATTTGCATTCGGCAGATCAATAATAGAAATTTTATCTGTAGCAGGACTCAATAAAATTTCTTTGCTGGCTTTTCCATCGAGACTAGTAATAACGATTTTTTCAAAAACGATTCCATCCGTTTTTAACATTAGAAAATCTTTCGTTGGATTTGGGAAAATGCTTAATAAATTATTGTTTATAATTTTATTTTTTATACTGGAAGCTAAGTTTACCGTAATTGTTCCCTTCATCGCCATACTTGCTACGTGCACCTGACAAACAAAATAATGCGTACCTGTAGTTAAGCCAGTTACCAATTGGTTATTGCCTACGCCAAGATTAAATGAACCACTTGCAGTGGTACCATTCGCATTCCAAGTAGATTGTGTTACTTCAGTTGCAGTATGATTGCTGCCAATATAAAAAACGATAGTATCACCTACTGAAATAGTAACGACTGAAGGATCAAATGTATTATTGACTGTCGCAATGATGGTTTTTTTTGTTGCAAACGAAAACGTGAAAACAAAACAAGAAGTTAAGAGTAAATATTTTTTCATTGGATATATTTATTACAAGTTACATCTTTTAAAAATAATTGTCAATAAATAAAGCTATCAATCTAAATAATACAAGCGCTTCACTCGCGAAGAAATACGCGTAAGCAATTCATACGAAATAGTTCCTATTTTTTTTGCCTGTTCAATGATTGAAATTTCTTTACCATAAATCTCACACTCATCACCTTCATTTACAATATCTATATGTGTAATATCTACCATACACATATCCATGCAAATATTTCCAATAATATTAGCTCGTTTTCCAGAAATAAAGACTTCACCAATTCCATTTCCAAATCTTCTATCATAGCCATCAGCATAACCAATTGCCAGCACACCAATTTTTATATCTTTATCAGCAATGCCTTTGCGCGAATAACCAATAGTTTCGCCTTTTTTCACATGTTTAATTTGTGCAACACGCGTTTTTAATTTTCCTACTGATTGTAGTTTTTGCTGAATTGTAGAAGAACTATCAACTCCATATAAACCAATACCAAGACGCACATAGTCATAATGTGCTTCAGGAAAACGCAAAATGCCACTCGAATTCAGTAAATGTTTTTTAATAGGATAATTAAATGCTGAAATTATTTTTTCTGTTAATTTATTAAAAGAAGAAATTTGTTCGTTGGTAAACGTATCGAACTGTTCATCTTCGCTTGCTGCTAAGTGTGAGAAGATAGTTTTTACAATAATATTTTTATACAGTTGTAAAATAGAAATTAATTCGTCTAATTCACTTTCTATGAAACCCAAACGATTCATACCCGTTTCTAATTTTATATGAATATTTATTTTTTGAACTCCAACTTTTTCAATCAGTTGATGTAGAATTTGAATGGAATAGATTTCAGGTTCTAAATTATTTTTCTGCATTCTTTCAAAATCAACAGCGTCAGGATTCATAACCATAATTGGTGTTTGAATACTCTCATTTCTCAATGCAACACCTTCATCTGTATATGCAACTGCTAAATATTCTATGCCTTGTTTTTCTAACAAACTAGCTACTTCTGTACTTCCTACTCCATAAGAAAATGCTTTTACCATGGCTATCACACCAGTTTCTTTTTTTAAATAATTTTTGTAAGCATTTAAATTATTAATTAATGCATTTAAATTAATTTCTAATACTGTTGCATGTGTTTGTCCGATAAGTTGTTCTGTAATTTTTTCAAAACTAAATTTTCGGGCTCCTTTTATCAGAATAAATTCCTTTTCAAATTTCAATACATTAAATTGTTCAATTAATTGTTCTGTATTTTCAAAAACATACCATTCATTAATAATATACGCCAATGATTCGATATGCTGTATAAAAGATTTTCCAACGCCAATTAATTTATCAAATGAATTTTGTTGAAGAATGATTTTTAATTTTTGTATAAATTCTATTTCGCCTAATCCTGAATCTTCGAATTCAGAGATGATAAGTGTTTTTTTCTTGTGAGTTTCTTGTTGTTTAAAAAAATCTAAAGCGATTTGTAAAGAATAAAAATCAGCACTATAAGAGTCGTCAATAATGGTACAATTATTTATACCATATTTTAATTCTAAGCGCATAGGTAAATTTCGCAACAATAAAATTTTGGATTGTATGGTTTCCAAAGGATACCCTAAATACAATAAAGTTAAGATACAATGCGTACAGTTTTCAATAGAAGCTTCATCTGTAAATGGAATTAAGATTTCAGATTCGATAGTTATCGGAATGAGATTTGAAATATGAGAAGAAGATATTTCAATTATAGTAGAATTATTTTTCTTTTCTAGTTGTTTAATAATAAACGTTGAATCTTTATTTTCACCAAAAGAGATTTTCTGGAATCTGGAATCTGAAATCTGAGATTCTTTTACATATTTATCACAATAAATTACTTTCTCACAACCATCAAATAACTTCAATTTCTCT
Source organism: Sphingobacteriales bacterium (assembly GCA_031414515.1). Taxonomy (GTDB): domain Bacteria; phylum Bacteroidota; class Bacteroidia; order Chitinophagales; family JADIYW01; genus JADJSS01. The sequence continues at coordinate 16,312 of JANNVS010000128.1, forward strand.
TTCAGTTTTTCTTCTTTGTTTTTAAATCCAGCATCGTGTGCAGATCCTATATTTGTAAGAATTCCAATGGTTGGCTGGATAATGTTGTGTAAATTTTCCATCTCACCAACTGTAGAAATTCCAGCTTCAAAAATAGCTAGTTTATTTTCTTTCTCTATATTTAGAACCGACAATGGAACACCAACTTGCGAATTGTAACTTTTTGGGCTTTTTACAATATTTTTTTCAGAAGACATTAATTGATACAACCTTTCTTTTACTATTGTTTTTCCGTTGCTGCCTGTTATACCAATAACTGGAATTGAAAATTGCTCACGATGGTGTTTGGCAAGTTCCTGTAAAGAAGACAAACAACTTTCTACTAAAATAAAATTGGATTCAGGATATTTATTTACATCAATATCTTTAGAAACAATAAAACTCCGAATGCCTTTTTTATAAGCACTTTCGATATATTGATGACCATCATTTCGTGCAATTAAACAAAAAAATAAAGTATTTTTCGCATCGTAGATTTGCCTCGTATCAATACAAACATGAAAAATTGAATTCTTGTTTTTTTCTAGTAAAAAACTTCCTTTTAGAATAATGTTTATTTCCTGTATAGTATATTTCATTTTTTTAAACAATTAACTTCTAATCCTTGCCATCTATTCTTTTAATCCAATATACAACTTATCTTCTTCTATTTTAAACTGATAGTGCATAATTTTATAATTGTTTCCATCAGCACTTTTGCCTGTTTTTATATCAAATTTATATCCATGTAATGGACAACCAATAACACCTCTTTTATTGCAATGTCCATGGTGCAATTGCGCACCTGCATGCGGACAAGTATTATGAATACCAAAAATACCATCTTCTAATTTGGCAACACAAATTACTTTTCCTTCTAAAGTCAGTTTTGCCAACTGTTGAATTTTTAATTTTTCAACCAGTTGTTTTGTTTCAGTAGAAAGTTCATGCCATTGCATATATATGATTGTTATATTGACAAGTTCAAAAATAGATATTTGTAAGTATATAAAAGCTGGAAATTGAATTAATCTTGAAAGAATGGCAATAGTGGTTTTTTTTAGTTAATTTAGATAGTAAATAATAAAACAATGAAAAAAACAGTATTAATTATTGGGATTGTGGCATTATCTGCTGCTTGTAAAAATAGTGTTACATCTAATTCTTCAGAATCGAATTCCGTTGTTTCAGAAATTTCAGAAGCCACTACTAATGATGATTTAAAATCTATAAGTTATGAAACAGAGACTATAATACCAGGTGGTATGGGAACGACGAATTCCAAAGTTATATTTGATGATTATGGTAAAAAATCACGTACAGAAATGACAACCACAATGTCTCTCGGTGGGAAATCTATGAATACTTCTTATAACTCATTAATGGTGGATGGTTATGTATATTCATGGTCTAATTTAGCAAAGACAGGTAATAAATTTAAATTAGATGCATCTAATTTTGACCCAGCAAATACAGATTTTTCTAAACTTACTGATGAAATGAGAAAAAAATTGAACTACAAAGATTTAGGAACAGAAACGGTTAATGGAAAAGATTGCAAAGTCGCTAGTTTTACTACGGAACAAATGCAAGGAAAAATTTGGATGTGGAAACAGGTGCCGGTGAAAATGGAAATGTCGATGATGGGAAAGGTGATTACTACGAACGTGAAAGATATAAACGAAAATCCAAATATTCCTGCTGGTATATTTGACGTGCCATCAGATATTCAATTTAAAGAAATGAATATCGGAAAACCAACCGTTGAAAAATAAAAAGTGAAAAATTATATGATAGACGCTTCAATCGAAGCGTCTATGTTTTTTAAACCTTGTAGCAATTCTTCATTACTAGGATAGCCAAATCCAACACGCATATATCTGTCGTCTTGCTCAAACCAGTGACCGGCACCAACCAGTGTTTTATGCTGTTCGTAGAGAATTTTATAAAATTTTGGTAAGTCAACCTCGTAGGTTAGTTTAATTCTTGGAAAACAAACCACGCCTGCGTTTGGTTCGTTCCATTCTAAAAAATGTTGTTCGTTTTCTATCCAGTTTTTTATGATAGAAAAATTTTGCTGTATATGCAGATGTGTTGCTTGCAGAAATTCTTTTTGTTTTAAAATATGATGTGCAATTTCTTCATCTACTACAGAATTACAAATGATGATTTGTTCTTTTGCTGCGAGAAAATTATGCATCAGTTTTTCATCTTTGTTTATGAGCCAGCCAGTGCGAATTCCGGGAACACCATGTGCTTTTGATAAAGAACAAACAGAAATTACATGCTTGCCTTTCGCTGCGTAATACGGAATTAAATCCGTTTGAAAATTTAAGTAGCGATAAGTTTCATCGACTAATACATAAATATTTCTTTCTGCTGCAAATGCAATAATTTCTTCTAAAATTTTATTATCAAACACCACACCAGTTGGATTGTGCGGTGACGTAAGGCTGATTAATTTGGTGTTTGGCTTTACGGCACTTTTTATTTGTTCTACATCGAATTGAAAACCGTTTTCAAAAGCCAAATCTATAAATGAAATTTCGCAGTTGATGGCGCGTGGTGTTTCTATGTTGGTCGCGTAATTTGGTCGAAGTACAATTAAATGATCGTTGTTGTTTAATAGTGTTGTAGATATAATAAATAAGGCTGTTGCTGCACTTGGACAAACCAAAACATCATCTGCTGTTAAACCCTTTTCATCTTTTACAATCTCATTTCTAAGCTCTAATTTTCCGCGATGTTCGCCATAGCAAATAAATAAATCATCAATATTCAGTTTCAAATCTCTGAAATAAATATCGCGAACAGAGCTTTCCGCTAAGTTGTATTGTATAGTAGCATAGCCCATTTCTTCAGGACTTTCTACTTCTATGGGCATTCGTTTGTAGTGCATTGTGTAGTTGTAATACTTTGTTTATTTCTTATTTCCAGTAATATTCACTAAACTACAATCAAAAGAAGCTAAATTATTGTCATAGGTTTTTAATACATTTTCTATAATTGGTGATTTGTAGGCATTCAGGTTAAAAAATTTAATGTCGCCGTTATTTCTAAAACAAGATTTGTATTGTGCCTGTAAAGTACCATCTGCATTGCTCATCGCTTTGGAATAATTGCCATCGTAAACAATATCCACTGGTCCTTTTGACATAGCAATGATTAGCTTTCCTAAATCAGAACCTAAATCAGGCACCAATAAACTTTTTCTCTTAAACTTATTATCGTGTATAAAAATAGAAGTACAATAAGGTGTGTATATAGAATCCGTAAACGTGCGACCAACTGCATAATAACTCACCGCGCAACAACCTAATGTTTTGTTGTTTTCAAACGTGTTGTTGAATACTTCAACGCTGTCGTAACCCATAATAATAATACCGCTGCCTGGCGGAATATCGGAAACATAGCTGCCTGGTTTTGCGAAATTTTTAAAATTATTTTCTCGTGCAATATTGTTGTATACTCTGCAATTCTTGCCATTTTTCATAGGAATTCCAGGTAAATCGTAAATCACAAAACCACCTGTATTGTTGTACGAAAGATTATCGTGCACATCTACATTAATGCAATTTTCAATTTCTATGCCACATACATTGTGATGTGCCGTAACATTACGCACCGTTACATTATACGATTGTCCTACATACACACCTGCATCTGCACAATACGAAACTTCTGATTTTTCAATCAATACATTAGTACATTCTACAGGATAGTAACCATAATTTCCATTGGCAGAATCCGCACCGGTTGTCCATGTAGAATTCATATTTCGAATAATTACATCCGTGCAACCTTTCAGTTTTATATTGTCGCCTTTTGCATCTTGTATGGTAAAATCTTCGATGGTAATATTGCTGCAATTGGTAACGTTTATGCCTTCACCACCTTCTATTTGTCCGAGAAAAGATAAGATTGTTTTATCAACGCCTTTTCCTTTAATAGTAATATTTTTTTTGCCTTCAATAGAAAGCGATTTACTGAACGAATAATTACCTTCAGGCAATTCTATCGTGCCACCATCTTCTATTAAAATAAATTTTTCCTGAAGTTCTTTTTGCAGTTTTTCATCTTTAATAAAAAGAGTTGCTGCTCTTTTTTGCTTGCAAGACGAAACGCCTAAACATAAAATCAGGAAAAATAAAATAGAGTGTTTCATATGAATAAAGATAGAACTTTATTTTATCTATATATAGTTATCTTTTATTAATGGTGTAGATGGAATGACATTTATCAATCTGTATAGAATAGGGATCTTACTCATGTCATTTCATCTCTGCAATCCATTGTCTAATGAGTTCGACTGCTTCTACATGTTGTACACTTCTGCCTAATTCAGGCATACGGATTTCAGGATCGTTTTCTGTCATGCGATAGACTAAAATACTTTCGTCTGGTTTGCCAGGAACGATATCGTATAAATTATTTCCACTGGCACTGCCTGCTGCTACAGGACTTTTCATAATTCCCCAACTTTCCGGATTTTTTTCACTTAGCAATAAAAATAATCCTGATGTATTGGCGCTGCCTTCTTTGCGATGGCAATGAGCACAGTTAACTTCAATGTAAGATTTTGCTCTTGCTTCTAATGTTCCACTTTTTTCGTAGAACGCATCAGCAATTTTATTGGTTATATTTTCTTCTTTTTTATAACCTGTTAAATAACCAACTTCAGACCATTTGTCTAATTGATTTTTGAAGCCATCTGCATATTTAAAGTCTTTATTCAGATAACGAACTTTTGGTCCAATTGGCACTAACACATCATTTAAGTTATGACAATTTTTACATTGATTTTTATTAGGCACAGAATAATCGATGTGTATGTTTTTTCCGTGTGCGTTAATGAAATCAACTTTTTTGGTGTCGCCAACAATATTCAATTCTGCTTCGGTTTGTGCGTCGTTCCACACATAATCTAAGGCATCCCATTTGTCGGCGCGTTTAACTAGTAAGCGTGTTTCCATGATGCGTTTGCCTTTGCTTGCATTCGTTTCATTATTTTCATAATAGAAATTTTTGATTAAAACAGTGCCAACTGGAAAATCGACTACTTCATCTTTAGTATATTTTGCTGCTGTACCTTCAGGCATCCAAACAAACCTTGATTTATGTGCATAATCTGTAAATAATGCGGTGATTAGATCATACGGCAATACTTTAGCGTTTGGAATAAAATCTTTTAAAGTTCCTTTAAAGAAATTATAGTCTGATAATTTTTCAAATGGTTTTGCATTTACATCCAAGGTTACTTTTCCATTTGATAGTTTACATTGATTGAAAATGATCAAACAAGAAAAACAAATTAAGATAAGTATAGCAGATAGTTTCTTCATTTTACTGTTGCTGGATTTGCATTGTTGCCGTTAATTCCAGTATAAGAACAATCAAACTTAGTGATGTTATTATCTTTGTAATCCATAATATCATCGCGTCCTTTGGCTTTCCAGGCATTCAGATTTCCAAATTTTATATCACCATTATTTCTAATACAAATCATTTTGCCTTCTGGTAATTGTCCGTTTTTATCACGCAATTTTGGGTCAGCGCTTCCATCAACAAAAATATCTAATGCGCCTTTGTAAGTTGCCGTAAGTAGCTTTCCTAAATCAGTAGACAAATCAGGTAATTTTTCTTTTAATGTGAGTCCGCTTCTATCAAATTTATTATCATGAATGTTTATTGTTGTGCTATAAGGACCGTAAGTACTATCGTTTAATTGTTTGCCTGTCATGTAATAACTTATACATGCAACGCCAATTGTTTTATTGTTCGTCAATCTATTATTAAAAACATCCACACTATCTGTTGCCATAATAATCATGCCAGAGCCTGGTGGAATAGATGCTACGATGCTACCTGGTTTTCCGAAGTTTTGAAAATTATTATTGATACAATCATTGTCCCAAATTTTTGCATTTCTTCCATTTCCCTGAAATAATTTTGGTAAATCAAACACCAAAATTCCACCAGAATTATTTTCAGCTTTGTTTTTATAAATATCAGAATTGATGCAATTTTCAATTTCGATACCAGCTACGTTGTGATGCGCATAGCAGTGGTGAATGGTAACGTTTGTTGACTGACCGATATATACACCTGCATCTGCACAATACGAAACTTCGTTATATTCCATTAATACATTTCTGCACTCTACAGGATAGTAACCATAATTGCCATTTGATGTATCTGCGCCAGTTGTCCATGTAGAATTCATATGATGAATATGCACGCCATCACAACCTTTTAATTTTAAATTATCGCCTTTTGCATCTTGAATAGTGAAGCTTTCAACAGTTACATTTAGGCAATTGGTAATATTGATTCCTTCTGCACCTTCTGTTTGTCCAAGAAAAGAAAGAATTGTTTTTTGTGTTCCAGCACCTTTAATCGTTACATTTTTTTTGCCTTCCATAGAAAGTGCTTTTTTAAATAGAAATTTTCCTGCAGGAAATTCTACAGTGCCACCATCTTCCACTAAAATGAGTTTTTCCTGAAATTCCTTTTGAATTTTTTCGTCAATGATGAAACCTTCGGTATCACCAGCTTTTTTACCTTCATTTTTACAAGATTGAAATGAAATGGTAGCAGCAGCCAAAACAATAAATAAAATAAGATTACGCATTTGGTTAATTTTTATTAGCGTGAATATAGTAAATTATAAACGATTGAAAACTAAAACTATGCTAATTTATTTTGGATGTTGAATTACTTCTTATATATAGCTTCTAACCCTTTTATAAGTTTAGGATATTGAAATTGAAAGTCTGTTTGTTGGATTTTTTCTGAAGAACAATTATTGCTCATTAAAAGCATGCTTGCCATTTCACCCATTACGGTTTTCAGAATAAAAGCTGGTACAGGAAATGGAATAAATGGTCGATGTAAAACAGACGCAATGGTTTTACTTATTTGTTTATTTGTTTTTATGTCTGGTGCACACCCATTGTAAGTGCCATTTAAATTCGCATGTTCCAATAAATGAATAAAGATATTGCACAAATCATCGATGTGAATCCATGGTACAAATTGTCTGCCGTTGCCGATGTATGCACCAATGCCAAATTTTATCGGTAAGTCTAATTTTGCCAACGCGCCACCATCTTTGCTTAATACAATTCCAATTCTTATTTTACTTACTGTAATATTTAATGCTGAGAATTTTTCTGTTTCATTTTCCCAAAGTTGACAAACTTCTGCCAAAAAACCTGTGCCATTCGTTGAGTTTTCTGTCAGTAATTCATTTTCTCTATCGCCATAAAAACCAACTGCTGAAGCTGAAATGAATGATTGTATTTGATGATTTCCTTTTTCTAAATATTTATATAATAATTGTGCAGATTTTGTTCGACTTTCAATGATTTCTTGTTTACGTGCATCTGTCCAGCGCGCATCAGCAACGCCAGCACCAGCCAAATGAATAATAGCACCAGCATTTTCGAAAATTTTTTCGTCAATATAGTTTTCCTCTAAATTCCATTTGTATTCATTAGATTTTTTAGGATTTCTGCATAGAATAAGGACTTCAAATCCATTTTCTTCCAACAAAACAGTTAATCGTTTACCCACCAAACCTGTTCCACCTGTTATAATGACTTTTCCTTTTATCATACTATACAATTATATCTAAAATCTATTACATTTGTAAATCAATCTCTTAATACATGTCTATTAAAAACACACTCTACGCCATATTGTTTATTTTCTTAACTATTGTAGTGGCAAGTGTTTTTCTAAACAACAAAAGTAGTTCATCAAAAGTATATAAAAATGAATTATTGATACATACTTTAGGTGATGCTACAGGTTTAAATCCATATACAGTATCTGATGCGACTTCCAGAAGATATGTGATACCAAATTTGATGCAAACAATGCTGTATTATGACCTTTCAACCATGAAATTAGTGCCGGTTTTAGCAATTGGGTTACCGAAAATAAAAGAATCAGATAATACAATAGAGTTGACGTATCAAATACGACCTGAAGCGGCTTGGGACAATGGCACACCAGTAACAGCAAAAGATGTTGTTTTTTCTTATAAAGCGATACTTTGTCCTAAAGTAAATTCTGATAATATTAAATCAGCGGTTGATTATGTAAGAGACATTATAACATATCCTGAAGATTCCAAAAAATATACGGTGATTTGCAATA
>JANNVS010000129.1:0-3831 GCA_031414515.1 Sphingobacteriales bacterium
AATGTATTTTTCTTTAAAAGAAATTAATATTGACAAAAAAGTAGTAGTGGTTTTTATTAGTGCTGCTGTTTTACTTGTCCTTTCTGAATACTATGATTCTACACAGGAAATATTAGCATTTCTATCTTCTATTTTCGGACAAAACTTTGCTGATAAATATGCCAAAACAACTTTATTAAACAACGACTTTTCGTTACAAAATTTATTGAACTGGGGTTTAAATTGTATTTTGGTTTTTATGGTATTGCCATGCTTGATTGTAAAATTAATTTTCAAAGAAAAACTTTCCAATTACGGTTTTCAAGTAGCTGGCATATGGAAACACAAATGGATTTACATTTTACTGGTTGCTTTAATGTTGCCAGTTGTTTTTTTTATTTCCAAGACACCTGCTTTTCTAAATAAATATCCGTTTTATCATATTACTTCTAAAGAACAGTTACGTAGTTTTTTAATTTTTGAAATCATTTATATTTTACAGTTTATTTCTATCGAATTTTTCTTCAGGGGTTTTTTATTGCACGGAGTAAAACATAAATTTGGTTATTATTCTATCCTTTTTTCAGCAGTTCCATATTGTATGATACACTTCGGAAAGCCAATGAGTGAAACACTAGGAGCCATAGTAGCCGGCTGTGTATTGGGTTTCTTAAGTCTGAATACTAATTCTATTTTATTGGGAATTCTGGTACATGTTACTGTTGCGCTTACAATGGATCTTTGTGCACTTTGGCGAAGTGGATTATTTAATTAGTAGATTTTAGTGCTAAAAATTTAAAGTAAAAATTTTACATTTACAGTATGAACAAAATTGCAATTTTTCCTGGTTCATTTGATCCAATAACAGTTGGTCATGTAGATATTGTAACTCGTGCTGTTCCAATATTTGATGAAATTATTATTGCTATTGGTATTAATACGCAAAAGAAGAACTTATTTTCATTGGAGCAAAGAATAGAATGGATAAAAAAAGTATTTAAAAATTTTCCAACAGTTAAAGTTGAATCTTATACCGGCTTGACGGTTAATTATTGTCAGCAAAAAAATGCCAAGTACATAATACGTGGTATCCGTTCCTCTGCAGATTTTGAATATGAAAAAACAATTGCTCAGCTTAATAAAATGATGCAACCAGATTTAGATACCTTTCTCATCCTTTCTTCACCAGAATTATCTGCTATTTCTTCAACAATTGTTCGTGAAATTATCATAGGAAATGGTGATACCAGCAAATTTTTACCAAAAGAAGTAGATCTTAGTAATTGGTCGATGGTCAATAGTCAATAGTTAAATACTACAGACTGTAGGCTGTAAACTATTGACTTTATGTTAAAATAACATCATTTTCAGTCAGAATTTCGCATTCCAGTCTTCTCTATTCTATAAAAATTTCTTATCTTTGCACTTCATTTTCAAAACCTGACCGTCAATATTGGCAAAACAGGAATTAAAAAATTAAACATATTTCTATATGGCAACAAAATTAAGATTACAAAGACATGGCGCCAAAGGTGCTCCGTTTTACAAAATCGTAGCGGCAGACAGCCGTGCGAAAAGAGATGGTCGTTATATCGAGCAACTTGGCACATACAACCCAACTTCAGTTCCAGCTACTATCCTTTTAGATGTAGATATAGCTGTTAAATGGCTACAAACTGGTGCTGAACCGACTGAAACTGTTAAAGCAATACTTTCATATAAAGGTGCACTATACAAAAAACATTTATTACGTGGTGTGCAGTTAGGAGTAGTAAAAGCTGAAGACGTAGAAACAAAATTTAGTGAGTGGATTTCTAACAAAGAAGGAAAAGCTATTGACCATAAAGAGAAAGCAGCTGTTGCTAAAAGAGCTAAAATAGAAGCTGTAGTAAATATACCTGCTAAAGCAAAAGAAATTATCGTTGAAGAAACTCCTGTATCTGAAGAGGAAGTTATTGTTGCTGAAGAAGCAGTATCTGTTGACGCAATTATTGAGGAAGTAGTTGTTGCTGAGGTTGAGGCGGTTGCCGATGAAGTAGTTGCTCCTGTTACTGAAACAGTAGCATCTGTTACTGAAGAAGTGGCAACGCCTGAAGCTGAATCGACTGAAAATGTATAATATTTTTTTTTAAAAAAATAATAATTTAAATCCCGACTTTTATGTCGGGATTTTTTATTTAGATTATGGAACTTATTAGAATAGGAAAAGCATTGAAAACACATGGATACAAAGGCCATTTAAAAGTGTTTGTTGATGAATTTTACATGGATGATTTTGAAGAAATGAAAGTTATTTTCATCAACGGCCTTCCCTATTTTATCATATCGATGGATATTAATACAAATTCACTGGCAATAATTTTACTAGAAGAAATTGACACAAAAGAAAAAGCACATCCATTGCAAGGCAAAGACATTTTTGCTAAAGATGATGACCTATCAGAAATACTAGACGGTGAAGAATACGACGAATTAGTTGGATTTGAAATTATTGATAAAACTAATGGAAACATTGGCAAAATAGAATCGATTATAGAAATGCCGTTTCAGTTTCTGGCAAAAGTGTTAAAGGATAAGAAGGAAATACTGATTCCATTAAATGACGATTTTATTCTAAATATTGACGAACAAAATAAAATTGTAGAAATGCAATTGCCAGATGGTATGATAGAAATTTTTTAACTTTATTCTTTACTTGCAAAATTATGCGAATAGATATACTTTCTGCCGTTCCTGATTTGATGCAAAGTTTCTTTGCGCATTCAATATTGCAACGCGCAAAAGACAGAGGTTTGTTAGAAGTACATTTGCACAATATTCACGATTATTCTCTTAAAAAATTCAAACAAATAGATGATTACCAGTTTGGAGGTGGCGCAGGCATGGTGATGTCGATAGAACCAATTTTATCTTGTATAGAAAAATTACAAAGTGAAAGAACCTATGACGAAATTATCTTTATGACACCAGATGGCGAGCTGTTAGAACAAAAAACAGTGAATATGCTTTCACTAAAAGAAAATATCATCCTTTTGTGTGGTCATTACAAAGGAATTGACGAACGGCTTAGAAAACATGTTATTACTAAAGAAATTTCTATTGGCAGTTATGTGCTTTCCGGTGGTGAATTGCCTGCCGCGGTACTTGTAGATGCCATAGGTCGATTAATTCCTGGTGTATTAAACGACGAAACTTCAGCACTTACGGATTCATTTCAGGATAATCTGCTGGCTCCACCTGTTTATACTCGTCCGTCTGACTATAATGGATGGAAAGTACCAGATGTACTACTATCAGGAAATGATAAACTTATTGAAGAATGGCGCGATCAGCAATCCTTGGAACGCACCAAAAATCGACGTCCTGATTTATTAGAAAACGATTAAATAACATTGATTTTACTTAAAAACTGCGTATCTTCGCACACGCTAAAATTTTTATAAAATGGACAAGGTAAAACAATTAACCAAAAGATTAACAGAAACTAAAAGTCTTCCTGAATTTAAAGCAGGCGATAATATAAACGTACACTACAAAATTATTGAAGGTTCGAAAGAACGTATTCAGATTTTCCGTGGCGATGTTATTCAACGTAAAGGCACTGGAGCTACACAAACATTTACAGTTCGTAAAATATCCAACGGCATTGGTGTAGAGAGAATTTTTCCTTTAATGTCACCTAATATAGATAAAATAGAAGTGAATAAAATTGGGAAAGTACGCAGAGCAAAAATTTTCTATATCAGAGAATTGAAAGGAAAAGCATCTCGTATAAAAGAATTAGTAAAATCTAACAAGTAAATTATACTTCGTTAAAATATAAAAAATCCCGACTTGTAGTCGGGATTTTTT
>JANNVS010000130.1:0-4413 GCA_031414515.1 Sphingobacteriales bacterium
ATATTTTTCTTCAAATGACAAAATTGTTTTATTATTTCTTAAGATAAACACATCTGGGTCATTCCAAAACCATTTTCCAGATAAATGACGACGTGAAATAGTATTGTGTATTGCATTTAAAACAGACGGCCTTTCTCTTGCTCTAATCCATTTTAATAGTTTAAAATCCCAGCTTAAGTGTATATCTGGACCTATTCTGCAATATTCTGTAGTACCAACTGCAGCACTTAAAGGAACGCCACATCCTAAAATCAATTTATCGCCAGCACACTCACGTAAAAACTGCATAGCATCATACATAATTTGTCCTCGAGATTTACCATTTCTTTCTTGTAAAGCTGTTCCATATAAAAAATCTAACTTTACTAAATCAAAATTCCATTCAATTAAAATTGTATGAAATACTTTTTTCAAATAAATACGAACTTCATCATTGTAAATATCTAAAGCATAAAACCAATAACTCCACAAAGGATTAAACCCGATTTTCAAAAATTTTCCATTTTCGTCTTTCAAAATCCAGTCTGGCTTTTCTTTTACAATAAAAGAATTCTTTTCGCATGCTAAAGGTGCTAGCCACAAGCCTGCTTTTATATTTTGCTGATGAATTTTATTTACAATTTCTGTCAATCCATTCGGAAATTTTTTATCAAAATGAAGCCAATCTCCTACTGATTTTTGCCATCCATCATCAATTTGAAAAATTTCTACAGGCACATTGTTTTTTAAAAAAGAATTTAAGTTATCTTCGATTATTTTTTCCGAAATATTGGTGTAATAATAATACCAACTAGTCCAGCCAATTGCTGGTTTTGCATTTATTGGCTTTAATTGCTGTGCTTCAAAGTAATTTTGAAAACAAAGCCATTCATAAGAGTTCGCAACAAAAATATCAACTAAAATAGTTTCCTTTGAAATATACAATCCTTTGCAATCTTTTATTATCAATAATTTATTTTGGATGGCATTATGTTCAAAAATAGTATACCCATTTTTATCATTCAACGATCCTAAAAAAAGTATTTTTCGATTCGGCTCATTAATATATGTATATGTCCAACTATGTACAATCCCTTTTTTGTTTTTATAGTTATAGAGAAATCCATCTCCATATGCTTCACCAATAATTTTTACACCTCTTCTTTGGCGTTTCAGTTTATCATTTTTATTAAATATTTTTGTTTCTGTCCAAGACTGAAAACCATTGCAAAAAACACCTTTTGTTTCTTTGTATTCAATTTCTGCTTCGATATAAAATTCAATAAGTTTTATTTCTTGTTTAGGAGAAAATTGTACTTTATATCGTTTATCATCATTTATATCTTCTAACAAAAATTCAATGATTAAATGCTCATTTTCATATTTTGAGAAAATGGATGACTTAATTTCTATTGATTTATTGTAAACCGAGTATATAAGTGAAAACTGAAAAAATTGCATAGAATCAATTATTGAGAGTAATCAAATTTACAAAAATGTCTTCAAAACTATTATTATGGATTTTGTTCGGTCTAATCCATCTATAGCATATAAAAGTTTTAACAATCACCTAGACTTTTCCACACATACAATTTCTTAAAACAAAAATGATTTTGAACTGTAGTATATTTACAGATTCTAATTTTACCCAATGCAAAACGAATTTCAAGCACGCCACATCGGACCAAGAGAAAAAGACTTATCAATAATGTTACAGACTATAGGCGTTGCCTCTTTAGACCAGCTTATAGACGAAACAATACCTAGTAATATTCGACTAAAAGAACCATTAAATATAGGTGAACCACAAAGTGAATATCAATATTTACAGAAACTAAAAGAAAAGGCTGAGAAAAATATAGTTTGTAAAAACTATATTGGATTAGGTTATAATGGTACAATTACTCCAACAATTATACAACGTAATATTTTTGAAAATCCGGGTTGGTACACCCAATACACACCTTATCAGGCAGAAATTTCTCAAGGAAGATTAGAGGCATTATTGAACTATCAAACAATGATAAGTGATTTAACAGGTTTGCCAATTGCAAATGCCTCATTATTAGATGAAGCTACTGCTGCTGCAGAAGCTATGCACGTTTTTTATGAAGTGAGAAATAAGTCTAAAAATAAGCCTTCTGCTCATAAAATTTTTATTGATAAAAATACATATCCGCAGACAATAGAAGTAGTAAAAGGACGCGCTTTACCATTAAATATTGAAGTCATAGTAAACGATTTCAAATCATTCATTCCAACGGATGAATATTTTGCCATTTTATTACAATATCCAAATTCAAATGGTTCTGTCGAAGATTATAAAAGAACTATAGAAGCTTGTAAGGCACAAGAAATTTATAGCGTGTTAGCATGTGATATCTTAAGTTTAGCTTTATTGACTTCGCCTGGAGAATTAGGTGCCGACATTGCAGTAGGAAATTCTCAACGCTTCGGTGTTCCTATGGGTTTTGGTGGTCCGCATGCTGCTTATTTTGCCTGCAAAGAAGATTTCGTTCGTCTCATTCCAGGCCGTTTGATTGGTGTTTCTATTGACAAACATGGAAACCGTGCTTTGCGTATGGCATTACAAACTCGCGAACAACATATCAAGCGTGAAAAAGCTACTTCAAATATTTGTACGGCACAAGCATTATTAGCAATTATGGCTAGTATGTATGCTGTCTATCATGGAAAGGAAGGAATTGAAAAAATAGCATTGAATGTTCACCACAAAACTGTTGCGTTAGCAAATGAATTAAAAAAATTAGGTTTTGGAAATCAAAATATTTTTTTCTTTGACACCTTAAAAATAGATGCAAAAGGAAAATCAAAAGAGATAAAAGAAATTGCTGAAAGAAACAACTATAATTTTTGGTACAACCATGATGGCACTTTACAAATTTCATTAGATGAAACTACCTCACAATATGATGTAGAAAAAGTAGCCTCCATATTTGCTGAAGTTATTGCAGCAAATTATTCATCATCATATCTTGTAAATCCAGGGTTACAAATACCTTTAAACTTACAACGTACTTCTGATTATTTAACGAATTTTGTTTTTAATTCCTATCATTCAGAAACGGAAATGCTACGTTATATTAAACGATTGGAAGCAAAAGATTTATCCTTAGGTTTTTCTATGATTCCACTAGGAAGTTGTACTATGAAATTAAATGCAACAACAGAATTAGTTCCTTTAAGTTGGCCAGAATTTGCCAATATGCATCCTTTTCAACCTGAACACCAAACGATAGGTTATAGAGAAATACTAAAAGAATTAGAAAATCAATTATCGAATATAACAGGATTTTCTGCTACCTCCTTACAACCAAATTCAGGTGCACAAGGTGAATATGCAGGATTGATGGTTATTCGAGCTTATCATTTTTCTCGAGGTGACACCAACAGAAATGTAGCACTAATTCCGACTTCAGCACATGGAACAAATCCTGCAAGTGCAGCCATGGCTGGTATGGAAATAATTCTTGTAAAATGTGATGAAAAAGGAAATATTGATGTAACCGATTTGAAAGCAAAAGCAGAGCTTCATAAAACAAATTTATCATGTTTGATGGTAACCTATCCATCTACACATGGCGTTTTTGAAGCATCTATCATAGAAATTTGTGATATCATTCATCAAAATGGCGGCAAAGTTTATATGGATGGCGCGAACATGAATGCACAGGTTGGCTTAACATCACCAGCAAATATTGGTGCTGACGTAAATCATATCAACCTACATAAAACTTTTGCTATTCCACATGGCGGTGGTGGTCCTGGAATGGGTCCAATTTCCTGTACAGCAGAATTAGCTCCATTCTTACCTTCTAATCCATTAATAAAAACAGGTGGATCATCCGCTATTCCTTCTATTTCAGCGGCACCATTTGGTAGTGCCGCAATTTTATTAATTTCATATGCATATAATAAAATGCTAGGCAGTGAAGGTGTAACCAATGCAACTAAATACGCAATTCTGAATGCAAATTATTTAAAAGTAAAGCTAGAAGCACATTATCCAATATTATATATTGGAAGCAACGGTCGTGTTGCACATGAATTTATTATGGATATTCGACCATTTAAAAAAGAAACTGGCATTGATGCAGTAGAAATTGCAAAACGTTTGATGGATTATGGCTATCATGCTCCAACAGTCGCATTTCCTGTTCCTGGTACTTTAATGATAGAACCAACCGAAAGTGAAAGTAAAGAAGAACTTGACAAATTCTGTGAGGCTTTATATTCTATAAGACAAGAATTGGATGATATTACAAAAGGAATCACATCTTTAGATGATAATCCTGTTTTAAATGCTCCACATGTTATACTTGAAGTAATTGCAAACGATTGGAATCATTGCTATTCCAGAGAAAAAGCTGCATTTCCATTAGAATATATAAAACAATCAAAATTTTGGCCTAG
>JANNVS010000131.1:0-2020 GCA_031414515.1 Sphingobacteriales bacterium
TTTTCATTTTATTATTTTTGATTTATAGTATTTTTGACCGTGCGCAATATTTTATTTTCAGCATTTATTATTTTGTTTAATTTGACTTTTGCACAGCAAAACGAAATTCTAGTAAATGTAAAAGTAGTAGATGAAAATAATAATTCAGTTCCCTTTGCTGATATTGCATTTCGACGAATGCAATTAGGGTTTTCGACCAATAAAGAAGGGTTTTTTTCTGCAAAAATTTTAAAATCAGATTCTTTATTAATTCTTAAAAAAGGACATGTACCAACAAAACTTACTTTTAAAGACTCATTGTCAAAGAATGAATATTCCATTGTATTAATTTTACAACGAACTCCATTAGAATTAACTGAAGTACAAATTAGTGCGATTCGGACACATCAGCAAATTCGACAGGAAATAAACAAACTATATATTAAAAGTACAGATATCAATCCAGATGCAAGGCCATTAACTAATCCACTGTCTTATTTATATGAACTCTTCAGCAAGCATGAAAAAGAAAAAAGATTCACAGCAAAATTAGAGGCTGAAGAAGCAAAACGAATCGTGCTAAAAGATTTATTTCGGTTGTATAATAACTATAATATTATTGAGTTAGATGAAGAAGAATACGACAGATTTATATCCTATTTAAATATGCCATATCACTATCTTCAACAATCAAGTGACTATGATTTAGCTGTAAGTATTAAGAGAATGTTTGCAGGATATGAAAAAGATAAAAGTAGTTCCTTTAGAAAACAAATTTACCCAGCTGCACTAGATGACATAAATCGGATTAAACATATTCCAGATGAAGAATAATTTATTTTAATTATTTTCTGTATCTTTCATTTGTGAAAAAAGTATTCTACTTCTTTATTTTTTACATATTTATTAATCACTCTTTCGCACAATGTGAAGGTGGACGATACATCAATCAAATTTTTCCTCAAACGAATCGGACAAAAAATATTACATACAGCAATGCTATTAATTCATCAGGCATTCTTCAAAAGGTAATGATGGATGTTTTTGAACCTACTGGTGATTCAGCATCTCTAAGACCTTTAGTTATTTTTGAACATGGTGGTGCTTATTACACTGGTACTAAAGATTATGAAAGCCAGATTGCAATGGGCGAAGATTTTGCCAAACGAGGATATGTTGTTTCATCGGCAACTTATCGATTAGAGCCTTCACCGTTATCTTTATTATTTCAGGATTTAATGCTCAAAGCTGTAGGTCGTGGTGTGCAAGATACAAAACAAATAGTACGTTACTTTTTCAACTCCGCAAGAGATAGTGCCAATCCATATAGAATTGATACAACGAAAATATTTTTGTGTGGTGGAAGTGCCGGTGCGTTTAATGTAATGCACGCTGTTTATTTAGATTCGTTAGATAATTTATTTCCAGCATGGAAAAGCGCATTAACAGCAATTGGTGGTGTGTTTGGTGCGTATGATTTTATAGATTTTGATAAAACTATTCTTGGTGTAGTAAATATTAATGGTGCTTTAGGCGATAAGAATTTTTTAGATAATAACCATACCAATTTTTTAAGTGTGCATAATATCTGGGATCCTGAAGTTCCTTTTAACAGAGGACAACCTTACAATATTCCAACATTGATGTATGTGGATGGAAGCAATATTTTGCATCCTTACGCTCAAAATTTAGGAATATACAATCCGTTTTATATCATTCCGGATTGGGGTCACACTTCTTATTCTACAGATTTATTTGGAACTGTCGTTCAGCCATATTTTGATAGTACGGTTTGGTATATGAGAAACTTTTTTGTGTATCAGTTAGGCTGCCCAACTGCGCCAACAGCAATAAGAAATAATACAGCTAAAACACTGAACGCATTCCCAAATCCTACGATAGATGCTATTTATTTTGAAGGTATACAACAATACATAGGACAAATAATTTCTATTACAGATATTGCTGGAAAAGAAGTATATAAAGAAACATTTACAGGAAAACCTTTGTCTACACAATCCATTGGATTAACCAAAGGTTT
>JANNVS010000132.1:0-32612 GCA_031414515.1 Sphingobacteriales bacterium
GTAAGAGGCTTCAGGTAGATATGGTCTGCCATAATTTCATCAGTCATAATAGTAGCAGGATTGGAATTGATAAGAGAAACCTCAATTCCTTCTTCTCTGAGTGAGCGCGCTGCTTGTGAGCCTGAATAGTCAAATTCGCAGGCCTGTCCTATAATAATAGGTCCGCTACCTATAATAAGTACGGATTTAATCGAAGTATCCTTTGGCATTTTTTTGGAAAGTTTGACAAAGATAGGAAAAAGTCATAAGCCAAATGATGAATGCAGTCAATTTTTTTATTATGAAAGGATTATTAAAAACATAAATGCATGAAAAAGGTTAATTAGTATCTGTATGGTATGAAATTTGAGTATTTTTGCGTGGTTATGAAAAAAGTCTTTGTAACTTTTTTATTGATTCTTTTATCAAAAAGCATTTATGCCACCCATTTAGTAGGCGGTGAGTTATCATATAAATGTTTGGGTGGAAATCAATTCGAAATAACATTAACCATATTCAGAGATGATTTTAATGGAGTAGCACCATTGGACGATCCTGCAAGAATAACAATTTTTAATAACAGCAATAACTCGGTTTATAAAACAGAAGATATGAACCTACAAAATGGTGTAGGTGTTATTTTAGATAATGACCCGAATCCCTGTATTTCAAATCCACCTACAAATGTTAGAATTGAAAAAGGAGTTTATAAAAAAACAATTATACTGGCTGCGAATACATCAGGGTACAAGATAGTCTATCAACGTTGCTGTAGAAATAATACGGTAGCTAATATTTTTGATGATCAAGGCAGTACGTATGAGATTAAAATTCCGAACACAACTTTATGTAATTCATCTCCTGTATTTAATAATCAACCACCTACATTTTTGTGTGCTAATTCAAAACTAGACTTTGACATGTCAGCTACAGATGCTGATGGTGACCAATTAGTATATAGTTTATGTGCTCCACTACAAGGATTAGATGCAACAAATCCAAGTATATGTGGAGGTTGCCCTTTAACTGAAGCGCCACCGCCACCCTATGATAGCATTACATTTTCTCCAGGATTTAATTCGCAAAAGCCATTGGGAAATAATTCTATTATTTATATAGATGCTTCTACTGGATTACTAACAACGGTACCTAAGACACAAGGATTATTTGTCGTTGGGATTTGTGTGCAAGAAATAAGAAGTGGTGTAGTGTTAAGTAATAGTATAAGAGATTTTCAATTAAATGTAACTAATTGTAGTATATCATCTTCCGTTCCTATTCTTATTACTGATAATTCTCCAGGATCTGCGTTGGAAATCAATGCTACTACGTTTAGTAATTGCCAAGGTGCAATTGTCAGATTTGAAAATAACGTAGCACAGAATGCATTGTCTTATTTTTGGGATTTCGGTGATCCTTCTTTTACTAACGACACCTCTTTAATAAGAAATCCAACATATACTTATTCTGATACTGGAACTTACTATGCAACGCTTATTATTAATAAAGGAAAACCTTGCACAGATACAAGTAAAATAAAAATATTTTATTATCCAGGATTAACGACCAATTTTGTGTATACTCCAAAATGTCAAAATGAATTAATTCAATTTACAGATTCTTCAAAATCTGTATATAATGATGTTACTAAATGGCAATGGGTTTTATCCACTGGCGACACTTCTTAGATACAAAATCCAACTAAATTGTTTATAAATAGCGGCACCTATAATGTACAATTAACAGCCACGACCTCGCGCGGCTGTATAGGGAAAGCAATCAAAACAGTAACGGTAAACCCAAAACCTAAAGCAGCTTTTAATGCCAATTTTTTATGTTATAGGCATGATGCAACGTTTACAGATGCTTCAACAATTTCTTCAGGAATAATAACACGTTATGATTGGAATTTTGGCGATGGATTTACAGATACTTTAAAAAACACATCGCATTCGTATAATATATTTGCAGATTCGTTTTCTGTGAAACATGTTGTTACAACTGCATTAGGCTGTAAAGATAGCATCACCAAAAAAATAAAAATGGATGATACTGTAAAGATTAGTTATACAACATTGCCAATAAATTTATGCGAAAAAACTCCTGTTACTTTTACAAATACATCTACAGGTGGAAATCCAACTGCATTTCGATGGATAATAAATAACGGAATACCAATAAATGGAAATACGGCTTCTGTAACATTTCCAAATGGAGGTACTTTTCCTGTGAAATTAATTGCTACAAACCGATGCGGAAAAGACACCTTGCATTCAACTATCAATATAAATTCAAATCCAATAATAAACTTAGGAAACGATATAATCGTTTGTAATAAATCTACAAAGACTATAACAGCTTCTGGTGTTTTCGATTCATTAAGATGGAATACTGGTGCAAATACATCCAATATTATTGTTAATGGAAATAATCCATCCGCAAACATTACTGTTTATAAAACTGGTTGTGCAGGAAAAGATACTATCTTAATAAAAAAACAAACCATCACACCAAATTTCCCTACTAATTTTTTGTGTTTAAACAAACCAATAATATTTAATAATACATCAACTGTAAATTTTGGAACGCTTACACAATTTGATTGGAAATATGGTGATGGAAATTCTGATATTAATGTTCAAAATCCCACGCATACATTCACATCTTTTGGAAACTATACAATTCAATTAATTGCTACTTCTGATTTAGGTTGCAAAGATACCACTACGAAAACAATATTGATGGATTCTGTTTTGAATATAGATTTTAAAACGGCAGAATTAGTTACTTGTCAACGTAAAGCAGTAGATTTTATTGACTTGACCAAGGGTGGTTTCAATAATCTAAATACATGGCGAATAGAGAATAATAATTTTGTTTCAAAAAACAAGAGCTATACTTTTTTAGGCACAGGATTTTTTCCTATAAAATTAGTAGTCTCCAATAGATGTTATATTGACTCCGTATCTAAAACCATTGAAATCCGACCTCGACCAAATATTAATTTAGGAAGAGACACGGTATTGTGTAAAAATCAAACGGCTAGTTTTACTGTTAATTCAAGTTTATATGATTCTATCAGATGGGTAAGTGGCTCAACAGCGACAACCATTGTTGTCAATGGCAGTATCAATCCATTAAAAATAAAAGTTTATTTAGACCAATGCGTTGCTGAAGATACTGTAAATGTAAATGCACCAAAGTTCAACCTCAATTTTACCAACGATTTTATTTGTTATAATAAATCTATAGCTTTTAATAATACTTCAACAGTAAGCAACGGAATCATTTCTAATTTTACTTGGAATTTCGGAGATGGACAAAACAGTAACAGTGTAAAAAATCCTTTACATACCTATACTGTATTTGGACCAAAAAATGTAGAATTAATTGCAACAGGAAGTGCTGGTGGCTGTATGGATACCTTAAGAAAAAGTGTGTCGATGGATGATAGTATTTTATTTAATGTCAATCCAATTCCTAGTGATGTTTGTTTTGGGAAAACAGTAATTTACACAAATCAATCTGTTGGTGGTATAAATACTATTTATACTTGGAGTTTAAATAATTCCAATTTTCTGACAAGCATAAACTCCAATTACACACATACATTAGTTGGACCGAATATTATTAAATTATTGGCGAATCATCGTTGTGGAGCAGATTCTATAAAATATAATTTTGCTGTTTTGCCTTTACCGAAAGTAAATTTAGGAACCGATAGTATTATCATGTGTCCTGGCGAATTTAAAACTATTGGCATTAATCAAACTGCTGACTCTATTTTTTGGAGTACCGGTGAAAGAGACACCAACTCGATTACAATAGATGGATTAACTTCGCCAATTAAGGTAGAAGTATATACAAAAGGTTGTTTGGCAAAAGATTCTATTTTTGTTTCTACGAATTGCGATATTTTTATTCCAACAGCATTTTCACCAAACAGCGACGGTTATAATGATTTATTCAATATGATGAATAAAAGTATTAAAAGTTATACTTTGAAGATATACAATCGTTGGGGCGAGTTGGTCTTTGAAACCAATGACTTAAATAATAGTTGGAATGGTACACACAAAGGAGCATCTTCTCAAGCAGATAATTATACATACATTGCTTCTGGTCTAAGATTTAATGATGAACCATTCTACATTAAAGGTATTTTGACATTATTGAGGTAAGCTTTTTTAATTTGGTATGTGGAAAAAAATAATTTAAAGAGATACTCAAATAGAAAAAAAATGGGTAACTTTCAATAAATAAAATCAAGCTTATGAAAAAATTATTTTTATTATTCGCCACAGTAACTCTTTTAGTAGGGTTTCAAGCATGCAAAGAAAAACCAGCTGAAGAAACAGATACTACAGAAGTGGTAGCAGAACCCGACATGACGCCAGCGGCTGTTGTTGATAGTGATACGTCAAGAATACCGGTTCCACCAGTTGATCCAATTAAAAAATAAGAATAATCTTTTCTTATGTATTACAAGAGACCTTCAGAAATGAAGGTCTCTTTTTCTTTAATTTATTGCATTCTAATTTTAAATAAGGAAATTCTGCCCTTTTTAGTGAGTATTTTCGTTAACCAATTCTCAACCCGATGATGTATGGGTGTTAATATAGAAGCAACAACAGCAAAAATTAATAACTGATAAAATGGATTATGATTTGTGATGGAAACTATTACTGGATGTAGTAATAACATTATATATTCAAAAGTTAAAAGCAATGAAACCAATCCTAGGAATTCTATATATTTAGGTTTTATTTTTCTATTGCTTAAGAATATAGTTACAAAAAATAAAACAGGCAATAAAATACCAATGGTCAAGTATTGAAGCTTTACGATTCTTTCTGCTGCTGCTTCTTGTTTTTGTTCTGCTAATTCCTTTTGCCTTGCTTCTTCTTCTATAGTTAATAATTGAGATTTAGCAATCCTATCTTTACTAAAAATAGAATCTTTTAAAAAAAGCACTTCTTCTTGGAAAATGAAAGCATTCTTAATATCCGAATTATTCTTATAGTATTTTGTTAGAAATAAACACGCATCCAATTGCCTGCTTAGGAAGCCATTTTTTTTGCATAGTGAATATGATTTTTTACCATAGAATAATGCGGAATCATTTATGGCAATCGACTGATATTGCTTTGCCAGCCCTAATGTTGTTTCTGCAAGCGCTTCATTTGCTTTAACAGCTTCCAAGAATTGGATAGCATTTCCATAATTTTGAATGGCCAATTGTGTTTTTCCGAACTTTGAATAAATGTTTCCAAGATTATTCAGAATGTAACCTTTAAGTACTAAATTATTTTCCTTTATGGCAAGAAGATAGGCTCTTTGTGTATAATCTAATGCGACCGGAAGATTGCCTACTTTTTCAAATAAGTCTCCAATGTTTATTAAACTGCTTAATTTTAAATATCTTATTGATGTGTCTGTATCTATAATTGAATCTGCGCGGAATGCATATGTTGATGCTTTTTTATAATCGTCATCTAATTGATAAGTATTCGCTAGTTGCATGATTGCAATAGTTAAGATTTCTGTATTACTTCTTGTCTCTTCAGCTTTCAATTTTGCAATAGAATATTCTAGTGCTTTGGAATAATTTCCTGCATTTCTATATATATTACTAATAATAGTTGCGGACCTTGAAATTCCATCTATATAATTTATTTTTTTGGATTTTTTATAGGCTTGCAAAGAAATGAGTAAAGCCGTATCAGTATTGTATTGCTGATATTCCATAGCAATATTATACATACTTATAATTTTAGTAGTATCTGTTTCTGCGTACAATAAGCGATTACGCAAACTATCAATTCTTTGATGATTCTGAGAAAACAGAACTATTGTGGTTATTAAAAAAAATAAAAAACATACTATTTTTTTCATCAGTACTATTTTTGACAATGGATTCAAGGCCATTTAAATATCATGTAAAATACTTATATTTAATTGTGGTTCGCAGCTATTTTTTATTTTTTCTGTTATTTTAATGTTTTTAAGTTTGTAGGTAGCAAAACAAATAACAAAAAAAATGGAACGCAAACACCGTCAATACGAGTTGCAGAGAAACGTAAAGGTCAAAATTTGTTTGGCAGTATTAAAAAAAAATAAATACGGCAGAAAATTATAATGCTTTTGCTCTGGATATATTATACGGACAGCCATCACACATTCCTAAAAAGAGAACATCAAATTCAATGCGTCTACCCAATACAAAGAGATTTAAAAAATTAGTTTTATTAGTAATACCAGTGATTGTCTCATAATCCACATCAAATTCAACTTTTTCATCTTCTGGAAAATCACTTTTACAGGTAGCCTCATTTCTAATGATTTTAATAATAATTTTGAGTTGAATTAAATCTTTTGAAAACCTTTCTGGTGGATCATTTGGAATTTTTTGTACATCTATAATTATTCCTTTTAACTTTTTACATGGTGCAAATTCATTAAGAATCTTCAATGTATCCAATGCTTTTTTAGAAGTATTATTTTCAAAACGATACTCATTCCATTTTGAATTAAACACAAGATTTTTTTCAGTAAATTCTTTTACGTCTAACTCTTCGTCAGCTGTTGGTGGAATTACACTTTCATAACGGTTTTTATTTGCGTTTAACCAACTTGCTTTCACCGTTGTAATTCTTTTATCTGTTGATGGTTTTGTTTTATGGCTTGTTTTATTGATGATGATTGTTGATGATAAAGCTGCCAGTACTTGATTGGAATCAGCACCCATATTATATAAAATGTTTCCAGCAAATCTGTCTGCTTCCAATTCAGCATTTATAAAATTGGAACTATCAGAAATATTTGCGGCTAGATGATGACCAATTTCATGAGCCATAATAAATAATGAAGACCAGTAAGAATTATTTATTTCATTCTTATTTTCAAACAAATTTTTATTATAAATAATGACTCTTTGATTATTTACAATTGTTGCCATGGCATTTTGAATATTGCCGCTGTAAATAGAAAAATTTTGTGGAAGTCCTGTAAACTTCATAATAGAATTTATCTGTTCTAAATCTTTTATATCTGGGTTTTTTATAATGATTTTCTTTTTAATGGTATCGTCATTACTAAAAAAACAAGCATTCGAATATATAATCAACCAACCAGACTCTTTTAGTGTTGGTGCCTTAAAATCTTGAACAGTTTGATTACATGAAAAGCCTATAAAAATAAAGACAATCAGAAGTATTATGTTGCGAATTATATTCATCAATTTTATTTTTTATTTATAGCGAATATGCTCTTGAAATATAGAACAAACCATTCGTCTCTTCTTTTTTATTTAAATCAAGAATATCGAATTCCATACGTCTGCCACCTGCAAAAAAATTGGTATAACTTAAAATATCTTGCGTAAATCCTCGTGGAGAAAAACAAACCAAAAATTGATACCGTTGGTTTACTGATAATGCAACATAATTATAATTTGCATCAATTTGGGTTATTAAGATTCCTATTTCGAGTAAAACACAATCATTAAATTCTGGAAACAAAGTCCTTTTTTGTACATCTACAATGATGCCATGAAAATTTCTGGAGATGTCTGGAAAGATTTGATAAATGCTACTATCTGAACTTTGTGAATTATATTCCAGAGGTACAGAATTGGAATCCAGTTTAGATAAAGCCCAGTTATTGAAAATAAGCTGATAATCATTATATCCTGTTGGGTTATATCTAGGCGGAAAACCATTAAGATTGTTTCTTTCGGGATTATTATCAAATGGCTTTCCAAACGCTTCTGAAAATTGATCGTAAATAGGTGGTGGAATTGCAGACATGATACGTAAATAATAAGACTGCTGCCAGCTTTTTTTTACAACATCTATTCTTTTACTTTTAGATGGATGGGTTTTTGAATCTTGTACGGTCGATATTAAACTGGAAGCAATGGCTTCAATTACCTGATTGGAATCCGCGCCCATTTTAAATA
The DNA here is from genome assembly GCA_031414515.1 of Sphingobacteriales bacterium. GTDB lineage: Bacteria > Bacteroidota > Bacteroidia > Chitinophagales > JADIYW01 > JADJSS01. The sequence continues at coordinate 7,940 of JANNVS010000132.1, forward strand.
AAATAAACCCGGCAAATTTATCTGCTTCCAGTTCGGCATTTAAAAGATTATTGGTGTCAGAAATATTAAAAGCCAGGTGATGACCAATTTCATGCGCAATAATGAACATGGAAGTCCAGTAGGAACTGCTCATTTTATCCATGACAGAAAATAAATCTTTATTATAAATAATCAACCTTTGGTTGTTGACTACTGTAGCTAATGCATTATCAATATCTCCTCTGTAAATTTTGAAATTCTGCGGTAGACCTGTATACTCCATGATAGATGTAATTTGCTCTACTTCGCGCGTACTTGGTGTATCAATTTTTATCTGTGTTTGTTTTTCAATGGAATCTGCATCTGCGAAATAACAGGCACGGGATGTTAGGTTTAATATTCCTTCTACTTTTCCTATTGGCGGCTGGAAATTATTGTGAGTGTTTTGTTTACAGGATTGAAGAGCTATTATAACTAAACTAATAAATAAAATATACAGCCAATTACCTTTCATTTTGGAGTTTTAAAAATAATCTGAAGTCTTCTTGTAAATTGCTTTTGCTCTGGAAATAAATGTGTAGTTTTCTAAACCATACATTTCTGTAAAACTACTTAAAATATCAAACTCGAATTGCCTTCCCGGAACAAAGAATCGTAAGAAGTCATTAATATTATCCGTTTCGAGGAAAGGTTTATATCTAACTTCTAATGAATATACTTTATTTACAACCATTGGAGTACCAGCCCATCTGATATTATGATAAAGCGTATCAATTTTAGTAACTAAAACATCAATTAAATAATTATTTTCAATATCTATAAAATGATTATAATCAGGATAAAATCCAGGTTCAATTTTCACAATAATTCCTTGAAATTTTTTTAAAACAGGACTCCATAAAGAATCATTAAAAGGCAATATGTTTGCTGGATTCCTTTCATATTCATTTTTATATTCTTCGATATCTTCACCAATAATCAGATTTTTGTAAGTAAATTCCCTTATTTTAAGGTTATCATCAACGGGTGGAGGCAAAACGGACTGATAGCGTAATTCAGCAGCTTTCAGCCAGCTTGCTTTAATAGTTTCTAATCGTTTTGATTTTGATGGATGGGTTCTGGTATCTACATTATTTGAAATAAGACTGGAAGCTACAGCGGTCAATACCTGATTCGAATCAGCCCCCATTCTAAAAAGAATGGAACCGGCAAATTTATCCGCATCCAATTCCGCCTGTACAACGTTCCCTGTATCGTCTAAATTACATGCCAGATGATGACCGATTTCATGGGCAATGATGAATAATGATGACCAGTAAGCGCTATCCAACATTGTATTGGAAGAAAATAAGTCGTTATTAATAACAACTAAGCGCTGACTATTCACAACAGTTGCCATCGCTGATTGGATATTTCCTCTATAGATTTTAAAATTTTGTGGAAGACCTGAAAATTTCATAATCGTATTAATCTGTGTCAACTGATTCTCGTTTGGAATGTAAATAATAATTTTAAGATTATTATTAGCTTCAGTTACATCATTAAATGAACAGGTTCGTGAATTCAAGAATAACAAACCAGGTTCAGTAGTTGTTGGTATCTGATAATCTTTACGGACATTTCTACAAGAAGAAAACAATATAGAAATGGAAAATAATATATTTATAAATCTATTCATCAAGTCTTTATAATCTGTTAAAACCTACCTGTTTAAAAATTATTTACACAAAACAAAACATTGTCAATATGCAACTGCTTTTGCAATGTAATTCATTTTTATATTCGAATCAGAAGTATTGCCTAATTGAAAGGCTGTAAAATCAATGCGCCGCCCGCCAACAAAGAATTTATAAAAATCTCTTACATCATCTTTTTTAGTCAGAGGTTCAAAATATATAAAAAAGTTAGAACGGTGATTCAATTTCATTCCATCATAAACAAAAGTATCCAACTGGGTTAGATTTACCATTACAGAAATCGATGAAACACCCGGCAACTCAGGATCGTCAGGCATTTTCAGTACATCCGTAATAATTCCTTTCAATCGAATTTTATCAGAAGGAAGGTGTGATAAATAAGATTTTGGATCATCATAAGATTGAGAATCATCAAAAATATGATAATAATCTAATCCATGCTGAAAGTCATCTGATGCTATATCATTATCACTATAGATATCTAATCTTTTCAATCCCCATTTGTATAAGAAGAATTTATTAAAAATCAACCACTGTTCAACTAATCCTCCTGAACTTACAATGGGTGGTGGAGTAGCTGAAAAATAACGTAAATTATAGGATTCCATCCAGCTTTTTTTAACCGTTTCAATACGCTTTTCTTTTGCCGGATGTGTTTTTGAATCAATTGAGGTGGATATTAAATTGGAAGCTACCGCAGCAACCACCTGATTAGAATCTGCTCCCATCCTGTTCAAAAGGAATCCGGCAAATTTATCTGCATCGAGCTCGGCACTTAAGGCATTGCTGGTATCAGAAATATTATTGGCCAGATGATGTCCTATTTCATGTGCAATGATAAATAAGGATGTCCAGTACGAACTGTTCATTTCATCCATGGTGGAAAACAAATCTTTATTGTAAATGATTACCCGTTGATTATTTACTACTGTTGCTAATGCATTATCAATATCGCCTCTGTAAATTTTAAAATTCTGCGGTAATCCTACATACTCCATAATGGATGTAATCTGCTCTATTTCCCGGCAACTGGCCGTATCAATTTTAATTTGTGTATGTTTTTCAATGGAATCGGCATCTGCAAAATAGCAGGCACGAGAAGTTAAGATTAACGGTCCAATTTCAATCTCGGATGACTCCTTTAAACTATTTTTATTGTTGCAGGAAAGTATTGCAAAAATACTGCTAATAATTATAATTGAATTGGTGAGACGCAAAAACATAATTAATTGCTTTTAGGATAAAGAATACCAATCCATTTTTTATCCGTTTCCGATAATTGTGTATTGGCCTTTGAATAAAATCCATCAGTAGTAAATGCTGCAGGAATTTCATACAACATGATTGATGCAGGATCAAAGTCGCTAGAATTATAATCTGTTTCTTTGTACTTGTCAAAAAAATTATTATCTGTTGTCGTCTCGCTCCAGCCATATTTTTGAAGGTAGTAACTATATACTATTTTCCTATTCCAGTTTATATTGTTCTTTGGATTTTGATGTTCATGAATAAGACCTAGCGCATGTCCGAATTCATGCAATACAACACGTCTATACTCTTCTTCATCCGTATTTGTAGTAAGCCATCCCAAATTCATGGAAGGCACTTTCGTTTTAGATTCTTTGCCAACCAAGGACCAACAGCTCTCTTTATCTTTGAAAGAAATAGTTATATCAGGTTCAATTTCTTGCTGATCTGAATTAAGAAAAACAAATTCCTTTCCGCAGTAATTTTCCCATTCCTTTGCAACTAGTTTTACTTTCTCTTGTATAGTAAAATCTCCGTCTATGAAAGAAACATACAATATTTTCTTAGACCTAGACCAACGAGCATTTTTTTTGTTAGAAGCTTGTCTTATGCCATTTCTAATATTTTCAGCGATTGGTATTTCAGTACAAACTTTTATATTGTTCATTTCGTTTTCTGACAATACAGCTAAATTATTTTCTTCCAGAACCTGAGGTTCCTCTTTTTTATTGCTATTGTTACAACTAAAAAGTAAAGCACAAAATACTATCAATAAAATTCTAGAAATCATAAGTATTTTTTAAAAGAGAATTAATACAATTATTACTTTAAGCAACAACTATATTTATAGTAAAACTTATTGGCTCGTACTAAACCAAATATACTATAAATTTCTAAAAATGGAATATAAAAGTTGGCTTAAAATAAATCAAGGAATCAATCTTATTAAATTTGATGTAATTTTAGTTTGTCAAATTAAAAATATGAAACAAATTATCACTTCCTTTTTTCTGTTTATTTTATTCAATCAACTATTTGGTGCACAAAATAAATATGCATTGTTAATTGGCATCAATCAATATCAGATAAAAGATAAAAGTGGAAAAACAGTATTGGATCCTGCTAATGCACTTAATGGATGTGTTAATGATGCTGTATCAATGAAAGAATTATTAATATCCAAATTCGATTTTAATAATGAAAACATTACCACTTTATATAATACTAATGCCTCCAAAAAGAATATTCTTAAACAGATAGATATTTTATTGTCTCGTTGTAAAAATGGAGATGTAGCAGTTGTTTATTATGCAGGACATGGAATGCCATTCAGGTATGGTGAAAATGATCAGGAAATTGCAGAAGTAATACTTCCTTCAAATGCATTTGCTGCGGTCCCATTTTCATATATACAACAAACGGAACTTGCTATAAAATTTAATTTATTTGTAGATAAGAATGTTACACTTACTGCTATTTTTGATTGTTGCTTTAGTTTAGGAACAGACAGAAATGGGCCAATTATGACACATCAAAAACAATCACCAACGGATACTTTAATCTTCAACCTAGAAAATTCTAAAGAGGTTTCAACTTTTAAGGATCCCATAGAACCAACAGATGCAAATGAATATGAATTGCTTACTGAAGAAGAGGATTCTTCAGAAACAGAAATAATAAACGATGAGAATTCGGTTGCTAATAAAAATCAAGAATTAACGACGAACAGAGGCATCACAATGAAACAATATCGCGAGATGACTAAGAATGTATTTCCTTACGGTTTTAAAAAAGTGGATACAACTTACAATCCACCATCACAAAGAGATAATTCTCAGTTTATATTTTTCTCAGCAACAAATGATATGCAAACTGCTCCAGAAATGAGAGATGAAAATGGCAAAAGTCATGGAGCATTCACTAATGCATTGTTAAAAGTTTTTGAAACAAATCCAGCAACTATTTCTTTTAAAGAAGCTCTAAATAAAACAGTAAAACAATTAAAAGTATTTGGTAAAGAAATAACACCATCTGCACGTTATAAACCCAAGCAGCGCGAAGAGAAAAATATATTTGGAATAAAATCTGGTGATTTAAAATTAAAAGTATACTTGCCTTCAGAATCTAGTACCTTCAAGGATTTGAATTCAATCTATAAAAAATGGGTAAAACCACTAAATGATGGAAAATCCAAAAACCTGAAAATAAATCAGAGCAATTCACTTTGCTCTAAGGTTTACATTCTGAATAAAGGAAAAAATGTTTTTTATATTGATGGTAAAACAAAAAAAAGGTATACAATATCAAATATAGATACACTGAAAAGGTATATTAAAGACCAGGCTTATTTCATTTATCTTCCTGTTCCAAAAGTGATAATTGAGAATATTAAAATGGAATGTTTGAAAAATAATAAAATAGAATTAGTAGATGATATCAATAAAGCAGACGTTTCAATTTACTGTGCAAATCACTCACCAAAAAACGATGGCTTCATTGATAGCGTAAAAGATATTGGTCAGAATATTACAGATGGATTCATTGAATATGACTATAAAGAAAAACTCTCATTTGTTGGTAGTAATGAAACCGTTGGATTAAAAAGAAAAAAACCTGGACATTCTTTTCCTAAAGAAGAATTAATTGTTCCAGCAAGTGACGTAGTGGAAAATATTTCAAAAAAATTTGCTAGTTGGTTTAATCTAAAAGCAGGGAAGTAATTTTTTATAGCATTGTTTCCTCAGCATCTTTCGCGTGATTTGGAAAATCTGTTGTATAATGCAAACCACGACTTTCTTTTCGCAACATTGCACTTCGCGTAATCAAATAACCAATCGTAATCATATTGCGTAATTCTAATAACTGCGGCGAAATGGTAGTTGTTTCGTATAGTTCTTCGGTTTCTTTAAATAATAAATACAAGCGTTCCTGCGCGCGTTTCAAACGACCATTGTTGCGTACAATACCAACATAATTACTCATTATATCTTTCAACTCTTTTATACTTTGTGTGATGATAACCATCTCTTTCGGATCGGTGGTTCCATCTGCATTCCATTCAGGAAATTGCTCATTAGGAAATTCTACAGTTGGCAGTTTTTCACAAACATCGGTAAAAATTCTGTGCGCAAAAACAACTGCTTCTAATAAAGAATTACTTGCCAAACGATTTGCACCATGCAAACCAGTATTGCTACATTCACCACATGCGTATAAATTTTTTATAGAAGTTCTTCCAAATTCATCTACATTAATTCCACCACAAGCATAATGTGCAGCAGGCACTACAGGTATCATATCTTTAAATACATCAATGCCAATCGACTTACACTTTTCATAAATATTTGGAAAATGATGTAAGAAATTTTCTTTGTCCATATGGCGACAATCCAGATACATATGATCTTCACCGCTTTTCTTCATTTCATTATCAATTGCACGTGCAACAATATCACGTGGTGCGAGTGAACCACGTTTGTCGTAATTTGCCATTAAATCATTTCCATTTTTAGTACGCAAAATAGCACCATCACCACGCACGGCTTCAGTAATTAAAAAATTTGGACTCACACCTGGTTCATATAATGCAGTTGGATGAAATTGTACGAATTCTAAATTTGCTACGCGACCTTTTGCACGATATACCATTGCAATGCCATCGCCAGTTGCAATACTTGGATTGGTAGTTGCACGATAAATTTGTCCAAAACCACCTGTTGCCAAAACCACAATTTTACTTTCTATTTTTTCAATCTGATTGGTTTGTCTGTTTAAGACATAAGCACCATAACATTGGATATTTGTGGTAACACGCGTAATGATTTTCCCTAAATGATGTTGCGTCAATAAATCAATAACAAAGTGATGCTGCGAAATTTCTATGTTTTTTGTTTGATGCACACGTTCTAATAAAGCACGTTCAATTTCCCAACCAGTAATATCTTTGTAATGTAGCACACGAAATTCAGAATGACCACCTTCTTTGCCGAGTTTGTAATCACCTTCATCACCTTTATCGAAATTCGTGCCCCAGTTTATCAATTCATTTACACGTTCACGACCTTCACGAATTACAATATCAACGATTTCTTCATTACATAAACCATCACCTGCAATCAATGTATCTTGAATGTGTTTTTCAAACTTATCTTTCTCAAAATCTGTCACAACAGCAATACCACCTTGTGCGTATTTGGTGTTACTTTCGTCTTCACTGGCTTTGGTAAGGATTACTATTTTTTTATCAGGAAATTGTTGCGCTGTTTTTAATGCGAAACTTAATCCTGCTATACCTGAACCGATTACTAAAATGTCTGTCATGGTGTAAAAATAGTATTTAGTAGTGAGTAGTTTGATAATAGATAATAGATTTTTTATGTTTTTTGTTTAAGTTTAAACTTTATTAATTTATAGGAATGAATTTCTCAAAATATATCGACCATACTTTACTAAAAGCAACAGCCATAGAAAGTGATATTATTCAATTGTGTAATGAAGCAAAAGAATATAATTTCTATGCAGTTTGTGTTAATAGTTGTTATATAGCCATATGTAAAAACGAATTAAAAGATAGTGCTGTTAAAATAGCATCTGTTATAGGGTTTCCATTGGGCGCAATGGATGCATTCTCAAAAACAAAAGAAGCAGAAGCTGCAGTAAAAAATGGAGCAGATGAAATAGATATGGTAATTAATCTTGGCTTCATAAAAGATAAAAAATATGAGTTGGCTGAAAATGAAATCAAACAAATAAAAAACTCCATTGGAAATAAAGTTCTGAAAGTAATTATAGAAACCTGTTATTTAACAGATGATGAAAAAAAAATGGCTACACTTTTAGTGGTAAATACTGGTGCAGATTTTGTCAAAACATCTACAGGTTTTGGTACAAGTGGTGCAACCCTAGAAGATATGGCTATCATAAAATCTATAACCCAAGATAAAATACAAATTAAAGCAAGCGGTGGAATCAGAGATTATGAGACAGCAAAAAAATATATAGATTCTGGCGCAACTAGAATTGGAACGAGTAATGGCATTCAGATTGTAAATGGAATAAAAGGAAATAATCACGATTATTAAAATAATATAAACTAATGAGCACTCATATAGCAGCTAAAAAAGGTGAAATTGCAGAAACTATTTTATTGCCTGGCGATCCATTAAGAGCAAAACATGTTGCAGAAACTTTTTTGCAAGACGTTGTCTGTTATAATGAAGTTCGTGGTATGTATGGTTATACTGGAACTTACAATGGCAAAAGAGTTTCAGTTCAGGGAACAGGTATGGGTATTCCATCTATTTCTATTTATGTGAATGAGTTGATTCGTGAATATGATGTAAAAAATTTAATAAGAATAGGAACAGCAGGTTCTTTTCAAGAAGACGTTAAAGTAAAAGACATTGTAATGGCATTAGCTGCAAGTACCAATTCTGCTGTAAACTGGAATAAATTCCATGGAGCTGATTTTGCTCCAACCGCCAATTTTGAATTATTATTAAATGCGTACCATGCAGCACAAAAATTAAATATTTCAATTAAGACTGGAAATATATTATCATCAGATGAATTTTATGATGATGACCAAAACGCCTACAAGAAATGGGCTGAATATGGCGTATTATGTGTAGAGATGGAAACAGCGGCTTTATATACCATTGCAGCAAAATACAGAGTAAATGCATTGGCTATTTTCACAATAAGCGACAGTGTAGTTACAAAAGAATCCTGTTCAGCTGATGAACGACAGAACTCTTTTAACGATATGGTGAGAATTGCATTGGGAACACTCTAGGTTGAATTATTTTTTCTTCGCAGCATAGTCTAATGTTTCGTAAAATTCTTCACCAAACTTTCGAATTAACGCATCTTTTAAAAACACATAAACAGGTACTTTTAATTTCTCTCCAAGTTTACAGGCATCACTACAAATATCCCAAACATCATAATTCACAGCAGTTACGGTTTCCATGGGCTTTAATCGAATTGGATATAAATGACAACTAATAGGTTTTTGAAAATCCGTTACACCATCTTTCCAAGCTTTTTCGATGCCACAAGAAATCGCACCATCTTTTTCATAATTCACATAAGCGCACGCACCAAAATCTATTAATGGAGTTGCATAAGCGGTGTATTCATCATCAGGCTCATCAACGAAAGTGCCTTGTTCTTCTATAGCTTTGATTCCTTCAGGAGTTAAATATTTTTTTATTTTAGGATAGATTTTTTTCAAAATTTTTGTTTCCGATTTTTCTACAGGCGCACCACTGTCACCTTCAATACAACAAATTCCCTTACATTTTTTAATATTGCAAACAAATTGTTTTTCAACTACATCATCACTAATTAATACATCGTCAATTAAAATCATATCATTTTTTTAAATCAAATCAATCATAAAAAACTAGCTTAACCTAATTCTATTTGCCAAGAATAAATATAGCAGGTTTTTTATTCAAATCAGGTTTTCGTTTTTTCCATTCAGCCAAAGGTAGTGTTTTTATAAATTCATCTTTTGCTGTAATATTACATGCAATACTCAACATAGTATCAAATTTACAATGTTGAATAATTTCCTCTAATAATCGTTGGTTCCTAAAAGGAGTATCCATAAAAATTTGCGTGTTTCCCTTTTTTCCAGATGATTCCATTTGCAATATTTTATTTTTTCTTTCTACAGAATCAAAAGGCAAATAACCATTAAATGTAAATTGCTGTCCATTAAAACCACTTGTCATTAATGCCATTATAATCGAATTTGGGCCAACTAAAGGAACAATTTTAATTTCCATTTCATGTGCCATTTCTACCACTTTATTTCCTGGGTCTGCAATACAAGGTGTACCGGCTTCACTCATTAATCCAATATTTTTCCCATTAAAAATGGACGCTAAAAAGGCTTCATCAAATTCATATTTTTTATGTTTGTCTAATTCTAAGAAAGTGCATTCGTCTATATTTTTTTCTTTACATATAGATTTTATAAACCGACGAGCAGTTTTAATATTTTCTACTATATATAAATCTGTATCGACAATTATGTCATTTATATAGGTAGGAATTGTATGTGCTGTGTTTTCTGCTAATACAGTTGGAATTAAATAAAGAATACCTTGTTTCATTTTGTAAAGTTATAAGATAAAAGGTATAAAACTATTTCAAATCATTTGGGTTGGGTTTCCCATTATGACAGGTCATACAGCCTACTGTTCCGGAATTTCCACCAAAATATTTTTTATTAATTGAATTTGTCATTGTCTGCATTTTTCTAGCAATCCTTTTTTCATCTTTTTCATCAGACACAAAATCCCATTTGTCTTCTGCTTTTACATGACAAAAACCACATTTTACATTTAATGCCTCACAATAGTTTTTCATTACCTGACCTAAATCCTCATGTGATATTGATTTAGGTAATACTTTTAAATTTTTATATTCTGATTTTTCGTTTTCAATATCTTTATTTGAAGATGAAAGTTTAAAGCTCATGATAACTATAGACATCAATATCAATAATAAAACGCCAAATTTTTTTGTATGTAATATCATTTGTTATATTTTTCTATTTTAATAATTATATTTTATCTGTAAAAAAAGAATTTCCTTTTTCTTGTGAGAATTTTTCCTGATTATAATCTTGCGATTTATTTTTTGGAATCGATAAACTTTTCCATTCTTCTTTAGATAACATTTTTGCTAAGAAAATTATTTGTCCAACATGATACGGATAATGCGCCAATTGTCGATTGATTGCTTCTATTATAGTATGACCTTCATTTCTGATGTAAATGATTCTATCTAAATCATCTTCTGTTATTGGTTCAATTGCATCAAACAAACATTGCCAGCCACGATTCCAAAAAGCCAATAATTCTTTTTTAGTTTTTATAACTTCTTCAAATTCTGAGTCGCGGTTTCGCCACTCTTTTTCTCCATCAGTAGTCAAAAAATCTGTCCAGCGCGAAAACATATTTCCTGCTAAATGCTGAACAATTATTGCAATAGAATTTGAATCTTCATTTGTCTGAAAAAATAATTTCTCGTCTGTAATTTGCGCCATCGCATCTTCACCTAATTTTTTATAATAAGTGAATATTTTTTTGGATGATTTTAAATAAGAGCTTTTCATTAATTAAAATTAATAAAAAGAACAGAACAAAAAAAGGTTGTATCATTCAAAATGATACAACCTTTTTTCTTATTAAAATGAATAGGCAATTTATTCAACCACTTTCACTGTCATCTTTATGTCTTTGTTTGGTCTATCAGATTCATTATGAGGTACAGTAGCAATTTTATCAACCACATCCATGCCTTCTGTTACTTCACCAAAAACAGTATAATTTCTATCTAAGAATGGTGTACCACCAACTTCTTTATAAACTTTCTTTTGTTCCTCAGTATATGTAAAACTACGCATTGATGATATTTGAGCTAACTCAGCATCGGTACATTTTTTTCCTTGCACTACATAAAATTGACAGCCAGAACTTGCTTTTTGCGGATTGCCATCTCGCGCAGCAGCCAATGCACCACGCTTGTGAATCAATGTTGAATCAAACTCAGCTGGAATTCTGTAGCCAACATCACCGGATCCTAAAGATTGACCTGCAGTTGCAGTTTTAGAAGTTGGGTCGCCACCTTGTATCATAAATGATTGAATAACTCGGTGAAATAAAGTGCCGTTGTAAGTGCCGTCATTTGCTAATTTAATAAAATTTGCTTTGTGTAAAGGTGTTTCGTTGTACAAGCGAATTTTAATATCGCCGTATTCTGTAGTAATTAAAACATAAGTGTTTGTATCCATTTTGTTGATTTTTTCTTTGATGGTTTTAGAGTCATCTGCAAAAACTGCGATGCTGAATAAGGTGATAAATAAGGTGAAAATAATTTTTTGCATACTGTTAAATTTTAGAGTTCTTTAAAATATTCGATAATCATTTTTTTTAATAATTTTTCTTGTTGAGCATTATCTAATTTTGGTTGCTCTCTGTTGTATTCAAAATGTGGCCAGCCATCTTGGTCGTAATCTAAAAAAACATAATAATTTGCTTTGCTTAATAAAGTACAAACGCCAACATGTATCAAATCCTGTTTTTGCTCTTTAGTAAATTTCACCTGATGCTTGCCTAATTCACGATGACCAACTAAAAAAATAATGGTTTGTACATCAGGTGTGTTGCCAAATTGTTTTTGCAATTTATTCAGCACATTATTCCATTCTTCCAAATCATATTCAATATCCACTGCAATATTTTCCACGTGCAAATATAAATTTTACTTATGACTTATCACTTACGACTCACGACTAATTTATCTGTCTTTCCAAAATGGATAGCGTTCTTTGTGCTTGTCCAGATTTTCTTTAGAAAGTTTAACAATTTCTATGCCATTTTTTTTGTCTGATACACAAACTTCTTTTCCTGTAAAATCAACTACAGCGCTTTGTCCGTTATGCTCATTGCCATAAAAATCATCGCCAATTCTGTTTACACCAACTACATAGCACTGGTTTTCGGTAGCACGTGCTTGTAACAGCAATTTCCAATGGTGAATGCGTTTCTGAGGCCAGTTTGCCACGTAAATTTGTATATCAGCATTTTCGTCATTCTGACACCATGCTGGAAAACGAATATCGTAACAAATAAATGGTTGGATTTTCCAGTTTTTATAATGAATTATAATTTTTTGGATTCCATTAGAAAGATATTGATGTTCATTTACCAAACTAAATAGATGGTGTTTATTGTAGTGTGCAATATTTCCATTTGGTTCTACGAACAAAAAACGATTATAAAAGCTTCTATCTTCTTTGAATAAAATACTACCACAAATCGAACAACTTTTTTCTTTAGCTATGCGTTTCATCCAACTCACCGTTTCGCCATTTATATCTTCAGCTAAACTCATATCATCTACACAAAACGCTGTTGTAAATAGTTCAGGTAATACAATGATATCAACTATTTCATCAATAGATGAAATCAGTTCTTCAATATTGGAGAGATTGGCTCTTTTATCTTTCCATATTAAATCAGTTTGAATTAATGCTATTGTTAAATCCATTGTACAAACTACTAAATTTAAACTAATACTTTACTGGTATTTTTCAGTCTTGGTTATTTTATTTTTTATTATTCTATACTTTGGCACGATCTTATCAATACTATTATTAAAAACAAATGAAAAAATCAATTTACGCAGCGTTTTGCATCTTTGTATTGGCAATTTCCATGATTTCTTGTAAGAAAGACAACTCACTTTTAAACATTGATAACTTAAAAAGTGATAAATGGAAAATTACATACTTTAAATTAAATAATACTTTCATTACATCTGATTATACATCTTATGAATTTAAATTTAAAGATACAGATGTTGTAACAATATATAGCGGAACATCAAGTACTGTAGATGGAATTTATATAATTAATACTACTGTAAATCCGGAAACAGTGACTTTTACAATTGGTTCAGACGCATCATTAATAAAATTAAATAATATTTGGAATGTAGTAGAAGCTACTGCAACACAAATTAAATTTCAAAATAAAAATAACACAAATGATGTTATCACTTTTCAAAAAGTTTAACCGATAATTATTAATAAAGAAACTCACTTACTTTTAAGTGAGTTTCTTTATTAAAATACTTTCCAAATGATGCATCATGTGTTTTACATAATCTTCCGCAATAAATAAAGTGGTATTTTTCACAGAGGCATCTTTATCAAAACTCATCTGAGTTTCATATATAGTAGCAGGCATTTTCTGTAAAATAGCAACGATTTGTTTATTGAGTAAATACCAAGGTTCAATTATATCTTTTGTACTGACATTTTGATAATCATTCATCAAAACCCAATTATCAGGATGATAAATAATTTGTACATTTTCTTCGTACTGTACTCGTATGAACCTTTGAATATTATTTTGTGCCGAATCTATTAGATGTCCTAATTCTTCTTTCTTACTCCATTTTTCTGGACTAGACTTTAAGGAAAATAAAAAATCATCTATTTGCTTTAGTTTTAAATAATATTTTTCAATTATCAAGGTTAATTTTTCGCAAATTGAATTCATCTTATAATTGTTAAATGACAATTTCAATGCATGCATTGAAATATTTTTTCTATCTTTAATAAATAAAAAAATAAAGATACAAATGTCAACAAACAAATATCCTCATTTATTATCAGAACTTGATTTGGGTTTCACCAAATTAAAAAATCGTGTTTTGATGGGTTCTATGCATACCAATTTAGAAGAAAAATATGGCTTTGAAAGGTTGGCAGCATTTTATGCAGAACGCGCCAAAGGCGATGTTGGCTTAATAGTTACTGGTGGCATGGCTCCAAATTGGGAAGGCTGGCTCAAACCATTTGCAGAAAGAATGACCAATCAATCGCATGTAAAAAAACATAAAATTGTTACAGAAGCGGTTCACAAGGAAGGTGGCAAAATTGCTATGCAGATTTTACACGCAGGACGTTACGCGTATCATCCATTAAGTGTAGCACCATCACGAATACAAGCACCAATCAATCCATTTAACCCACGTGCTTTATCCACTTCAGGTGTTCGTCGTACCATAAATGATTTTGCATCGAGTGCAGCATTAGCACGTGAAGCTGGTTATGATGGCATAGAAATCATGGGTTCTGAAGGTTATCTGATTAATCAGTTTATTGTAAAACATACCAATAAAAGAACCGATGAATACGGCGGTAGTTATGAAAACAGAATAAAATTTCCAATAGAAATTGTTAGACAGGCTCGTGAAAAAGTTGGTAAAGATTTTATCATTATTTATCGTTTGTCGATGTTGGATTTAATTGAAGATGGCAGCAATTGGGAAGAAGTAGTACAATTAGCAAAAGAAATTGAAAAAGCGGGTGCAACTATAATAAATACTGGAATTGGATGGCACGAAGCAAGAATTCCAACCATAGCGACATCGGTACCACGTGCAGGTTTTGCGTGGGTAACTCAGAAATTAAAATCAGAAGTTTCCATTCCATTATGCACATCAAATCGTATTAATATGCCGGATGTTGCAGAACAAGTTTTAGCAGATGGTTGCGCTGATATGGTAAGTATGGCACGTCCGTTTTTAGCAGATGAAAATTGGGTGAAAAAAGCAAAAGAAAATCGCGCAGATGAAATCAATACTTGTATTGCTTGTAACCAGGCTTGTTTAGATCATACCTTTTCAAATAAAGTTTCAAGTTGCTTAGTAAATCCAAGAGCTTGTAATGAAACAGAATTGAATTACAAACCGACTTCTGCAAAGAAAAAAATTGCGGTGGTTGGCGCTGGACCTGCTGGTATGGCGTTTGCAAGTATTGCTGCAGAGCGCGGACACACAGTTACTTTATTTGAAGCTGATAAAGAAATTGGTGGACAATTTAATATGGCAAAAAAAATTCCTGGCAAAGAGGAATTTCATGAGACGTTGCGTTATTATAACAAACAATTAGAATTACACAAAGTAGATGTGCAGCTAAATAAAAGAGTGAATGCTGAAGATTTAAAAGCATTTGATGAAGTAGTAATTTCTACAGGCATTTCACCACGAAATTTGCAGTTAAATGGTATCAACCATCCAAAAGTAGTAAGCTATATTGATGTCTTGAAAAATGGTGTTGCCGTTGGAAATAAAGTTGCCGTGATTGGTGCAGGTGGAATCGGGTTTGATGTAAGTGAATTCTTAACGCAAGCTGGCGAAAGCACTACCTTGGATAAAGAAGAATGGCTGAAAGAATGGGGAATTGACAGAAGCAATACAGTACGAGGTGGTATATTAGGCATCAAACAACATATAGGAGCTCCGGCACGCGAAGTAACGATGTTTCAGCGTACCGATGGAAAAGTAGGCGCGAAATTAGGAAAAACCACAGGCTGGATTCATCGTACGACTTTGAAAATGAAAAAAGTAAAAATGGTAGCTGGTGTTGAATACACTAAAATAGATGATGAAGGTTTACACTTTATAGATAAAACTAAAACACCACAAGTATTTCCATGTGATAATGTTGTGATTTGCGCAGGACAACTTTCCTTGCGAGAGTTGGAACAACCATTAAAAGATTTAGGCAAAACTGTACACATAATTGGCGGTGCTTTTGAAGCCGGTGAACTTGATGCAAAACGTGCTATTGACCAGGCTGCAAGGCTGGCTGCGGTAGTGTAAATATGTATTTTATCAATAAGCTTTTTATACAAACCAATGTTCTCATTTCACTATATTTGCTTATGAGAAAATTATTGAAATCAGCTTTGCTTTTTTTAGTCGTTACGGCTTTCTTTTCCTGTAAAAAAGAGACAGTTGTTACAGATAATTATGTTCCAATTGTCTTTGTACACGGTTTGTACGGTTGTGGTGATTCTTATACCAAAATGATTCAGTATTTCAGAGCAAACGGTTATCCAGAGAATAAATTATTTACCTACGATTGGAATACATTGGATTTTCAGAATGCACCTAAAAACACAAAACCGCTGGATGATTTTATTAAAGAAGTAAAAGCTAAAACCGGGTATGATAAAGTAAATATTGTAGGTCATTCATTAGGCGGTAATCTTACATTTAACTATTGCAGTAATGCAACTTATGCAAAAAATATTAATCGTCTGGCATGGTTTGCACCATATTTACCAGACAGAACAAAAATTCCTGCAGATTCAATTCCTACTTTAAATATTCGTACGAATACAGATTTCGTAGTGGAAGATACGAGTACGATTCCTAATGCAATAAACGTGGTGATACCTGACAAAGACCATAATGAAATTGCTTCCTGTGAGGAATCTTTCATTGAGTTGTTTAAATTTTTTAATGAAGATAAAATTCCAGTAACCGTATTTCCAGAAGATAATGAAATTTTAATTTCAGGCAGATTGGTAAGTTTTATTGAGAATGCAGTAAGTGCAAACAATAAGATTGAAATTTATGAATTAAGTGCAACTAATGGCGAACGATTAAGTGTCGCACCTTCTGCCACTTTATTTACAGACTCAAGAGGCTATTACTCTAATTTTAAAGCGAAGAAAAACACCTATTATGAATTTCAGGTGTCTACTGGAAAACCAGGCGACAGACCCATTCACTTTTATTTCGAGCCGTTTAAGAATTCAAACCACATGATTTATCTACGCACGTTTCCGCCACAAGGCAGTCTTTTAAATATTGGGTTTAATGCGATTATTCCATTTACTGCAACACAAGGTGTTTCTATTTTCTTCAGTGTTTCTAAAACAGTTTTGTTAGGAAGAGATGCTTTAAACATTGATGGTTATGATTGTGTGAATAGTACTTTTACAGAAAAAGAATTAAATACACTTGCTTTTTTTATGTTTGACAATAATCGAAATGCTGTTTCAGACTATACTTCAGTGCCATTATTTACAGGTGTTCAGTCCTTCAAAGGAATGGATTTTAGTTTGCCAGCAAATGGTTTCTCTACTTATATATTTAATAGCAGAACACTGCATACTTATAACTGGCCTTCTTCCACAAAAGGATTAAGTGTGGCTATGTTTTATTAATGCTGTTAGAATTTGTGTTTACGTATAGGAACTAAAACTCAATTTTTCTTGTTAATTTTGCTCTATGAAATGAGCATGTACAAATTCGCAAACCTCTTCCAAAAGAATAATATGCGAATTCCATCTACACCATTAAAAAATAAATTTATTTAGATGAAACAAATTACTATAACTGTGCCTGATGATAAAGTAGAAGAAGTGCAAGCTATGCTTCAAAAATATATTCAGGAACTCAATATTTCTATTTTAAAAGAAGATGAAAAACTGATGGTGGAAGAATGGCAACGCGATACTGTAATGAAAGATGAAGCTACAGGTGGATATATCAGTAGTGACGAACTTGAAAAGAAATCATTTAGTCGCGAGAAGTCATAACGTCATTACAAAATATACTCACTCTCGATTATAGCAGTTTTAGCTGACTTTAATTAATATAATTTTCCTTTAAATGATACTATCGCTAACTAAAATAGAATTAATATCTTATTCTAAACTTTTGCCTTTTATTAAGTTTAATAGTTTGATTGTAAAACAATTAAAACAATCAAGGTGTAAAAAATATAAAGTTTCAAATGATTGGGATTTTAAAGCTTTTTATACCATGACTTTATGGGAAAACGAAAATGATATTAATGAGTTTTACAGAACAGGAGACCACTTGATAGCTATGAAACAATCTAAAAGGATTTCTTCAAAAATACAATCAAAGAGGCTTATTGAAAATGATTTAATCAATTGGAATGATGCAAAAAAAATATTTACAACATAATATAAAGACAAATAAATAGACTCTGAATAGTAGCGTTGTAAAGAACGGTTTGCTTTATACTTAAGGATGACGTATTACATCGTTAAAAATAATGCCAAACATTGCTCTTCTTTCTTACGCATGATTTCAATATCAGATTTCTTTTTGTCTTTGTAGCCACACAAATGTAGTAAGCCATGTGCTAATACTCGATGCAATTCATTTTCAAAAGTAGTATTAAATTTTTTTGCGTTGGCTTCCACTCGTTCTAAGGAAATAAAAATATCACCTTCTATTTTTTTTGCTGAGCCTATCGAAGCGTCAGAATTGTCAAATGTAATAATATCTGTATAGCTATCGTGATTTAAGTATTCGATATTTATTTTTAATAAATCTTCATCATCTAAAAAAATATAATTCAATTTTTTGATGACAAATTTTTCTTTTGCAGCAATTGCTTTCAACCACGTTTTTAATTTTGTGGATTTGAAAAATATTGGTTTGGATATTTTATCGAAATGAAAGGTGATAGCCATAATCAAACATACTACATTCTTTAATTTTTTGTCACTTTTTGCTGCCAAAAAGTAACCAAAAAGCATTTATGATGTTTAAAGGCAATTTTTAAATCTTTTTTAGAAAGATTTAAAACCGCAGATAAAATTAACTCAAATGCTAAAGCTACGCTTCGTTAATTTTACTGCTATTGCTGAAAACATCATAACACTAACTCTTTTGCGGTTGTACTTTGCAAAATATTTGTAATAAAAAGTGTTAGGAAAAATCAACGAAATCTTTTAATCTGATTAATCTGCGATTCAGACAATTTCTACGACAACAAAAATTTCATTTCTACACAAGTGCCACCATCTCTAAAAAAGATTTCATCGGCTAGTTTTTTCATTAAGAATACACCGCGACCATCAGGTTGTTCACGAAACTCTGGTGCAGTAGGATCTGGTAATCTGTCTGGATTAAAACCTTTGCCTTGATCTCTTATTGAAAGCTTGAAGGAAGCATCGCATTTGCTGGCTTCAATATGTACTATTTTCATTTCATCCAAATTATTACCATGCTCAATGGCGTTTGTTACAGCTTCGACTGAAGCTAATAACATATTACCATATTGCTCATCATTAATTGCATATTGCACTCGCAATGTTTCTATCATCGATTCTACTTTGGCAATATTTTCTAAACGAGAATTAATCTTTAATCGAACTACCTCAGTCATGTACAACTAATTTTAATGAATAAATAGAGGTTTTTTTGTTAAAAGATTATATGAAAAGGGTCTGATTTTTTTTGCAGACATTCATATTCTATGTAAGTTAAACAATTAGTTCACAAGTCGCAAGTACTTTTCTACTAAATTTTTGTAAAATGGCTTTAAATTTGGTGGTACCGTTTGATAAAGCTCCAACGCTGCCTTGCGTTTTTGCAGGTAATCTTCCAAATTTGGTGGTAATTTACGTGGAATTTCGATTGCAGATTTTGATTGTCGTTTGTCGTCTTCTTCCTGATCGCGCTGTGCTTTTTCAAACTCTAATAATCTGGTTTCTATTTCTTTATGTCTTTTTAGTGTTTCTGAAGATAGTTTTTTGGAGGCTAACTCTTTCTCTACTTCATCCATTTTTTTAATCATTTCATCAATTCCACCGCTGCCATCTTCACCTTTTTTTTGGTTTTGGCTCATTTTTTCTTTCATTTGTCGTAATGCTTCGCGAATTGCAGCTTGTTTTTGTACTGCATCGGCAAATTCTTTTCCCATTTTTTTGGGATCTTGTCCTTGCTTCATGCCTTCTTGCATTTTTCCGAGCTGCTCACCAAGTTTTTTCTGCTGTTCGCTCATGCCTGGATTGTCGCCTTCACCACCAGGTTTTTTACAAGCACCACTTCCAGGTTTTCCTTGTTTTTGTTGTTGCTGTAAATTGTCTAATGATTCACTTAGCATCAATGCTAAACTATTGGTTGAAGTCATCACCATTTGTTGTGCCACATTTGTCACAGGCTTATTTCGCTCTTCTAAATTATCCAACGCTTTTTTCATTTCACGATTGAGTTTATACATCTCATCTGAAATAAAAGATTGTAATTGAAACTGACGTTTGCCCAATGACTGTAGACTATCGCCAATTAATTTTGCATCATCACGCAAGTCATATTGTTTTTGCATAATTTGCACATACTTCGGACTTTCCAATTCCGTTTTTTTCAACTCAGTCATCAGTTGTTCCTGATCGAACGAAAGTTTTACTAAATTTTCCAGCAGCTGACGAATCATTTTGATGTCTTCGGCAGCTTGATCTTCCTGCATTTTACCCAAACCGGTTTTCATTTTCTCAGCCATCTTTTTCATTTTTTGTGATGAAGATTTTTGCGATTTAGATGCCTTGTCGTTTTGTTTTTGGTCTAATTCATCACTGCTTTTTTCCATTTCTTTTTTGATGTCTTCAGCATCTTCCTGATTTTCTTTCGTGTCGAGTTTGTTTTCATTTTCTTTATTAAACTGTTCAAGTTGTTTTAGATCTTCTTTTACACCGTCCATTTTATTATTCAGCTCTTCTTGTTTTTTTTGTAAATCAGGTTGAGGTTGTGTATTTTCTTTTGTTTGTTCTGCCAGTTTTTCCTGTTCTTTGGAAAGTTCATTTAATTTATCAATAGTTTCTTGCGCTTTTTGTTCGAGTTGTAATTGTTTGAATAATTTTTCCATTTTTTCCAACTCGGATTTTAAATCTTTATTGCTCAATTCCATTTTATCTAAATTCTCAAAAGTATTTTTTTGCTCCATTTTTTGCAGAATGTCTTCAATTTGTTTCATCAAATCTTTCATTTCATCACTCAGCATATCTTTCATCATTTCCTGTAATTTTTCTTGTTTTTGCAGAATTTCTTCATCAGATTTTTTGAACTCGTCCTGGTTTTTTAAATTTTCATCATACTTCTCTTTTATTTCCTGTAATTCTTTAGAAAGCTCTTCATGTTTTTTCTGAATATCTTCTAATTGTTTTTTGTCTTCCCAGGAAAGTGTTTTTTTACTCAGGATTTTTTCTTTCATTTCTTTGATTTGTGCTGCGAGTTTTGCAGCATCTTTTGCCGCAGCAGACAAATCATCTTTTATATCTTCGTTGTTATGATACTCTTGTTTTTCGAGTTCTTTTATCGTTGGCTTGTCATAGACAAACGATTGCGACTTAGTAGATTTTGGTCCGGAAACGCCATCATTATCAAATATTTCAAAATAATAATCCATTTTATCACCGCTTTTCAAATTATATTTTGAGAAATCAATCTGAAAATTAAAATCAGAAATAGATTTATTGGCTAAAGGCAGTTGTTGTTTTTTTGCAGTCGTAGTATTTCCTTTTTCATCTTTAATAACATAATGAAACTCTAACCTTGTTAAACCATAATCATCAGAAACAGCACCTAAGAAAATCGCAAAATCTTTTTGTATAGAATCCTGAATTTGTTCTACGCTGATGCTCGGAAAATTATCTGGCGTTGCAGCAATGGTGAACGAAATTGAATCACCTTTATCTACTTCACTATTAGAAACTAAAATGGTGTAGCGCGTATCTTTTATAATTTTTTTTGAAAACGAAAATTTATCTTTTCCATTTCTTTCAGAAGAAAATGTTTGTCCGTCAATAATGATTTTTACATCGTCAGTACCTGAGGTTTCAAAATTCCAATCCACAAAAGTGCCTGCTGGTAGAATTAAATCGCCTGTGTTTTTTACGATTTCATTTTTCTTATTCGTATAAGTTGGATAAACTAAATTCGTTGTGAAGTTAGCAATCATTGGTTTTTTTAATACACGAATCTGATGTTCATCGCTATTAAAATCATTTGCGGAAAAATAAAACTGCATATCTTTTTGCACGTTGGTAAAACGATACGAAAATTTATCAGGTGCTGTTTTTTCCATTTTATAATTCTTGCCGTCTTCGTTAATAAATACTTCATTCGGCAAAGTTTTTCCTTTGATAGTTAATTTTATTTCGAGGTCTTCATATTGCAACATCTTTAGATTTTTGTTTTCCAACATAAAATCGAAAGGTGCTTTTTTTGCAAATGTTTTATTTGGGTTTAATAATCGTGTGCTGCTTTCTTTTAATACATTTGGTGCTGCAATCAATATAAACAATAAAATAAAAAGTGGTGGCAAAGCATATTTTAAATATCTTCTGTTTTCATTCAAATTAATAGCATTAGAAAACGGCACCAATTTTATAGATTCTGTTTTTTGATGAATACTTGCTTCAATTAATTCTTTATTATATGCATTTTGTGATTGCTGTTTGAGTTGCAAAATATTCAGCAACTTATCTTTTACATAGGTAAAATGTTTTCCGATAATTGTTGCTGCTTGCTCGTGCGAAATCTGTCTGCCGAGTTTTAAATAATGAACCAATGGTTGTGCCACTAAAAAAATAAGTGCTGTTACAGAAGTTCCGATGAAAGCAACCAACAAAAACTTTCTTGTAATAGATGAAAGATAAAGTTGATACTCAAAGAGAGAAATAAACAAATAAAAACCGAATAATAAACCAACAAACAGCAATGCGCCGCGCAGCAATTTATTCAGATAAAATTTTCTGATAAACGCATCGAGTTTTTGGATTAATAATTCGTAGTTGGTATTCATTGCAGAAAATAAATATAGAGAATAGTTGGTCTATTCACTGTAAATTTTTGTTATTTTATTATAAAAAAAGTGGATCTTCTATTTTCCTTGTATTGGGACAAAAAACACTTCGGTAAAATCGCGCTGTTCCATCGCATTTTGTGGACAATTTCTCACGTTTGGCTGCACTAAACGGTAATCTACATCGTAATAAATTGGCAACACAACAGCATCGTCAATAAACTGTTGGTCTGCAATTGCATAAAGTGCATTTCGTTTTACTTCATCTACCGTTGCTAATGCGTTATCAAATGCAATATCAAACGCTTTGCTTTTATAACGAAATGAATTGATATATGTTTTCTGATTGATATCGTCAGGTACATATTTACTGTGAAATAAATTCAGGAAATTTTCTGCATCTGGATAATCTGCCTGCCAGCCTAATCGATAAAAATCAACCTTTGCTGTTTCAGTTGCTTCCGTATGTTGTGCCCACGGAACAACCAATAAATCTAGTTCAATGCCCAATGTTTCTTCTATCATTTTTTTCAAGGCTTCTGCAACTTGAGAATTTCTTGATCCACCAGAATTTAATTGCAACGTTACTTTTGGAAACCCTTTTCCTTTTGGAAACCCTGCTTTTGCCATGTAGTCTTGTGCTTTTGTCGGGTCGAAATTATAACCTTTTACTTTTTTGGAATCGAATGTGCCAGTGCCTGGTGGCACAGAGCCATAGATAGCAGGAAATCCAGTACCTTTCAGCGTGAAGTCGCATAATTTTTGTCTGTCGATAGCATAGCAAAAAGCCTTGCGCACATTTATATTATTAAATATTTTACCTTGATGTAAAAACCCATAATACTGTATAGAAATTTGAGGCATGAATTGCAATTGATATCCTTTGTAAGCTGGTTTTAGATTATGTTTGTAATCCACAATTTCGTCTATCATTTCTAAAGGAAAACGATAGACTAAATCACTATTGCCTTTAGAAAATTCTAACAATTCATTTTTCTTTTCTTTAATATAGGAAACACGAATAGCATCTAAATATGGCAACTGATTTCCGAACTCATCTTTGCGCCAATAATTGGGATTGCGTGCTAAAAAAGTAACCTGATTGTCTTTGTTTATTTTCATATAAAAAGGACCCGAACCAACAGGATGCAAGCGTATTTCGTTGCCATATTTTTCTATTGCTTCGCGCGGATAAATCTTTCCATAAATCAATGCCAGGCGTGCTAAAAAAACAGCATATGGTCTTTCTAATTCTACTTCAATTGTATAATCATCAATTACTTTCACACCACTCACGCCACTATCTGGAATTATTTTATTGGCAGTTAATGAATCATATTCGGAAGCGCCTTTTACTACATCTTTAAAAATCCAAAAACCTTGGTTGTCGGCTGGATTGTGGTAGCATAATCTATCGAAACAATATTTTACATCTTGTGCTTTTAATTCTCTGCCTTTGCCATCTTTGAAACAAGCATCATCATAAAAGAAAACGCCTTTGCGCAGATGAAATGTATATTTTTTTGAAGTGGCATCGATTTCCCAACTTTCTGCTAAAGAAGGAACAACAGCTAAAGTACTGTCATCAAAAGCAACCAAGCCTTCAAATATTTGGTCGCAAATACGATGTGCTACTACTTCTGTAATATTTAATGGATACAAAGATTTAAAATATTCTTCTTCGTTGGTGCGAAACGTGCCACCATAAAATTTGCCACCTTTTGCAGGTCGCAATTTGAATTCACGTTTTTGTTCGCCTGTACACGAAACCAATAAAATACATATTAACAGATAGAAGAAG
>JANNVS010000133.1:0-3721 GCA_031414515.1 Sphingobacteriales bacterium
CAAATTTTAATTTGTGTTTAGTATTGTGATAATAATCAAAATCTACTTTGGTGTTAAAATCGCGTACACCAGAAAACGCATTGAATGAAAAATCTAATTGTGCTCCTGAAAAACTAAAATTATAATCATTAAATACAAACGTGGTATTCATAAATAATTTGTCGCTGAACAAATGATTATAACGAACAGTAGCGGTTGCATTTCCCCATGGAATTTTTACATTCGTTTTGTTTTTGGTAGAATTATATACAAACACGTCGCGCCCAAAATATCCACTTACATATAATCTGTCTTTATCAGAAAACTGATAATTTGCTTTGATATTAATATCGTAGAAAAAATAATTAGTGCCTGCAAAATCTGTGCGTTTTAACAAAGGCTGTGCAATGTCAAACAAATAGGTTCTTCTGCCTGAAAATAAAAACGAACCTTTCGCTGGTTTCTTAGATTTTGGTTTTTTAAATGGCGCCTGTATCGTTAGGCGTGATGAAATAATGCCGATACCACCTTCCATTTCAAAACGTTTATTGTTTCCTTCTTTCATTTGAATATCAATTACAGAAGACAAACGACCACCAAAATTTGCTGGCATGGCACCTTTGTATAGTGTAGTATTTTTTACGGCATCTGCATTAAACACCGAAAAGAAACCAAATA
This sequence comes from Sphingobacteriales bacterium, assembly GCA_031414515.1. Taxonomy (GTDB): domain Bacteria; phylum Bacteroidota; class Bacteroidia; order Chitinophagales; family JADIYW01; genus JADJSS01. The sequence goes on from JANNVS010000133.1 coordinate 658, forward strand.
AATGTCCTGTATTATAAACTATTGCATCATCTAATAAAACGAGATTTTGGTCTGGTCCGCCACCACGTACATAAATACCAGAATTGCCTTCTCCAGCTGCCTGCACGCCAGGCAACAATTGTATAGCTTTTATAATATCTACTTCACCCATAAATGCTGGAATTGATTTTATCCTGTCAGTAGATAACTCTTCTTTTCCCATCGTCGTGCTTTTTACATTCTCATCTTTACGTTCGTCAGTAATTACTACTTCATCTAAAGATTTAGAATCGTCTGATAATTCGGTATTCATGCGAATATCTTTATCTAATATTATTTCCTGAATAGTAGTATTAAAACCTAAATATGAAAATGCAATTTGATAGGTTCCTTTTGGCAACGATAAAGAGTAGAAACCATATAGGTTGGAAGTTGCACCGAGTATATTGTTTCCTTGCACATATACGTTAGCGCCAATCAATACTTCTCCGTTTTTTGCATCCTTTAGATAACCGCTTAATGTAAATTTTTCGACTTTTACATCTTGTGAAAAAGTGTCGAAAGATACAAATAAGAAGAATACAAGAATTAGGAGTGAAGTATGTTTCATTGTTGATTTGTTGGTATAAAAATAAAGAGTAGAAGTCAATATAGAGATTAATCCTTTATTAATTTTTTAATGAGAATTCCTTGGTTAGTTGTTATTTGTAATAAATACATACCTATTGATAAATCATTTAAAACTATCGTACTTTCTGCAGGTGTATTTTTGGAATAAATTAGTTGTCCTACGTTATTGAAGAGATTTATAGTTTCAATTTTGATATTACCGAGATTAGAAACTGTGACTGTATTCTGAAATGGATTTGGAAAGACTAATAATTCCTTTTCTAAATTTTTATTAGAAACAAATGTTGGATTTAGTAAAAGGTCATAGGCTTTTTTGAAATCAGGAATACCGTATCCGATTTTTTTATCCGGTGTTAGATATTGTGAAGCACTTTGTTCAATAGCTGTTTTGATTTCCCAGTTAGTTTTGGCTGGAAATGCCTGCCAAAGACACGCTGCCATGCCTGCAATTATTGGACAAGCATATGAAGTACCACTACCTGTTTGAACGCCATTGCTCTGATTAATGAAAGAAGTACCTAAGCCACATGCTGACACATTGGGTTTTACTCGTACTGATGTGTCAAAATTATAGCTTGTTGCAGAATACACATTACCATTTAAATCGACACCACCAATTGTAAATGCACTATCTGCATCTGCTGGCGTTACAATGTATTTCCAAGGCGAGCCACCTTCATTTCCTGCTGATACACATACCAACATACCTTTAGATGCTGCTATATTTACTGCTTTAGCTGCAATGGTAGTATGACCATCCATATCAGCCCATGTATGACTTTGTGTTCCATCACTAAATCCACTTCCACCATTATTTTCATAACCTAATGATATACTTGCAATATTCACACCTAATTGAGTGCTTCTTTCTAAAGCTTGCGCTAATAAAACTTCTTCTGTTTGACCTTCAAATGCGGTTACTTCTGTTCTAAATAAATAAAAAGATGCTTCAGGTGATGCGCCACTAAAATCATCTTTTAATCCACCTATTATACTAAAGGTATTAGTACCATGTGTACTATTTGCATAAACATTTGAATCATTTTGATAGAAATCATATCTACCGAGCAATCTGTTAGATTGATATATGTGTTGTAAAGCACCTAAATTATTGGCATTCGGAAAGCCTGCATCAATAACTGCAATTTTTATTCCGTTACCTTTAAAACCTAAATCTTGAATATAATCACCATTTAGTTGTTTTATTTGTGATAAGTAAAACGAATTATCATCCACTGTAGAATTATCATCTGTATTTTTTGTCTTTTTTTGTTCTTCATTATTCTCGTCTTCTGAAAGTATATTTTGTTTTTTTTGTTCACCAACACAATCAAAAGTAATTTTCTTTATAAAAGAAAGTTGAGATAGATTTTTTAAAGCATCAGCATCATTGTAAGCGAATACACCAATATTCAACCAGTTTGAAGCACTTTTATAAATGAATCCTGATTCTTCAATTTCTGTTATATACTCAACTGAAACAGGTAAATCTATATCATTAAAATTAGGTTTATTAGTTGCTTTATCTTTAAATTCAATTAGTACAATATTTTGTGCATTGATATAAAAACAAACAAGTATTAAGCTCAATGTGCTTAATACTTGTTTGAAAGAGTATATTATATTTTGATAATAATTATTGAGAAAGTATTTTACTTTATTTAATGATGGTAAATTTATCGCTATAGGCATTTGTTAGTGTTTTAAACTTTACAATATACATACCGCTTATTAAAGCAGGCAAGTATTCATTTAATAAAGTTACACCATTTTTGTAAATTATATTAGCGTTTTGCACTAGGATATTACCTTTCATATCTGTGATTTCCAATACACCAACGCCTTCTTCTGCTGCGACAAAAGCTACATTAGGTTTATCTTTACTCGGATTTGGATAAATGGATAATATCTCTTTCCCATTATTACCAATTGTGCTAATTTTTATTTCTGTGGAATTAGCTGTTGTATTATTGATACTATTTGAATTTGCAATACGTGCTGAAGTATTGCAATTCGTTACATAAGTTGGATCAGATGTTTCTACAAATGTAGTTGCACCTTTAGTACCATCATTATGGTTATTGGTTTGGTCAACTACCACTTGCCCATCGCCATTCAATTTATAATAAGCTAATAAATCTGTTTGGTTCGGACAGATATTGGAATTATTGGTAGTATTGGCATTAAATGCCAATAAACCTTTCCATATTTTAATTTCGTCCATTTGACCATTTGAATTTATAATATTATATGCATTGTTTATTGGACCAATATTATCATTAATGACATTTTCGCTTAATGGATCTCGTCCACCAAAATACCATGTTAAAAAGGTCGGATTAATGTCTGGTAGATTATTGCTATTAAATGAATAGATAGTATTATCAATTTTAACATTAACTGTTTGTGGGTTTCCTGTAAAATAAATTTTATATTGATGCCAACTATTATCAAT
>JANNVS010000134.1:0-4112 GCA_031414515.1 Sphingobacteriales bacterium
AATTGCACGTAAACAACAACTCGCTTGTTTTCGTGTGTATGATGTGGATTTACCTGAGTTTCCCTTTATTATTGATGTTTACAAAGATTTGGTGTATGTAGCTGAATACAAAAGCAAACATAAACTTAATGAAGTAGAATATGAAATATGGTTGAATACATCGATGGAAATTATTCAAAAAGTATTTGCAGTAGAAAAAGATAAAGTGTTTTTGAAATTGCGCGAACGCCAAAAAGGAGAGCATCAATATTCTAAATTAAAACAAGAAAAGAAAGAATTGATTGTAGATGAAATGTCAATGCAATATCTTTACACAAAAAGTACAGGCTTAAATATTGACATTCTTTCAACACCATTAAAAAACACTATAGATGTTGGAAAAAACGGATTGAGTTTTATTGTGAATCTTTCTGATTATTTAGACACAGGTTTGTTTTTAGATCATCGCATTACAAGACAAATTGTAAAAGAAATTGCAGAAGGAAAACGCGTTTTGAATTTATTTGCTTATACTGGAAGTTTTACTGTTTATGCTGCATCAGGAAATGCAAAAAAAATCACTACAGTTGATTTATCTAAAACGTATATCAATTGGGCAAAGCGTAATCTGACCTACAATAAATTGTACGACGATAAAAAACATCAATTTATACAAGAAGATGTATTACAATATTTGAAAACAATTGAACCAAATTCTTACGATTTAATTATACTCGATCCGCCAACGTTTTCTAATAGCAAACGCATGGAAGATGTATTTGATATTCAACGTGATCACGTTGCTATCATTAATCAATGTCTAAATAGTTTAGATAAAAATGGAATTCTAATTTTCAGTACTAATTACAGGAATTTCGAACTAGATGTAGAAAAATTAGCTACGCAAAAAATAAAAAATATAACCAAACAAACTACACCATTTGATTTCGAAGGTAAATTAAAACGTAAATGTTTTTGGATAGAAAAATAATATAAAGGTTGCTGAAGCCGTTCAGTTTTTATTCTAATTTGAGTCCATATTTTTTACAAAACTCATTTTGTGCAGTATTAAATATTGGATAGACAGCTGCAGTTTTTACTTTCATAGCCTCAAATATTTTTTGTTTTTTTACTTTAAAATCTTTGAATTCTAATTCAGGATCTTCAATAATTTTTAATAATTGTGCATATTCGTTTTCAGTTAAATCTTTATATAATGCAAATATTTTCTTTGCGGCATTGAAGTAATCAGTTTCATTATTATATACAACTAAACTGTCAATAAATTCTATGCTTTTGTTTAATTCAAATTTTAGGATTCTCAGATTCATATTTGTTGCACGTTCATTAAACTTAAATACTTCTTTTCCTACATTCTGTTGTGCTTCCACAATAGATTGATGAAACTGATAGGCTTCAACATTATAATTTTGGGAAAATGAATTGCATATTGAAATTAGAAGAATATTAAAAAATAGGGCAATTCGCATTTTAAAATTTTTATTAAATATATCAATATAAATGCCAAAATAAAAGACAACAACATTATTTTACTACATTAATACTTCAGAATCTTTAAATCATGTATTAAATCTCCTAAGAACTGTTTAGCATCGAAATTTATATTGCCAAAAAACTGCGTTAACCCAACCATATCTGCATGGCTAACTGATTTTGCTGTTGGTGATTCTATAAGTCCTCTGTAATTTCCCCATTTACATGATTCTATTCCAACCATACCATCATTTTTTCCTTCATAATCACGAATAATATAGGCCATCGTCTTCCATAAAATATTAGGATATTCTTTATTTACATGACTGGCATAACTTTGATAATATACTTTCATTGAATCGGGTACTTCAACATTAAATTGCTTCATACTATCAGTGGTTACCTGAACTACTGCTCTCAAACTATCAGGTCTTTTATCACCCATTAAAATAGCATATAAATTTATTAATCTTGCTGTTGCAAATTTTGGCAAAGGCAGACGACCTAAAATAATATCTGCCAAATGCGTGCCTCTGTGAGGCGAGCCAAGAGTTGTAACACTTGCAATATGTTCGTCCATTCCTAAACGACTCGCTAAATACCTGCCTTCTAATCCGCCTTTTGAATGTCCAATTATATTAATTTTATCCTTCTTTGTTTTTTCTAAAATATCTAATATTCTGAATTTTAATTTAATGGCATTATCAGGAATTGAAATGAATGCGTCTTGATGTGCAGTAAATACATTGCAACCATGTTGTTTTAAGTAATCTGGTATTGAACCCCAATAATTCAATAACCTGTTTTGATCATGAAATCCCAAACCACTTACCAGAATAATAGGATATTTAGTGTCGCAATAAGATAGTTTTTGTTCTGGTGTCATAAAATATTCAACGCTTAACACTTATAACTATGATAATTGAGTGCAATTTTAAGTTAAGGCACTAAATAACAAGTATTTTCTCATATAGTTTTTGTCTTAACTATGAATTAATATTGAAATAGTTGCATTTTAAACAAATTCTATATTAATTTGTAATGTGAACAAAACATTTTTCTACGGATATTACTTCTTTCGCAAATAAGCGAGACGAATAATACTGTAGTTAAAATCAAAGTATAACAAGTCTCGAATTATTCGAGACTTTTTTTATGTATTGTTTTCGTTATTGGCGCTCCGAAGCAATTAGTTTGAGTGTATAAATATAAATTGAAAATTCTCTTTAAAGGTAAAGTCCCTTTAGGGATTTAGGGTAAATATGAAACCAAAAATAGCCATACAAGGATATCAAGCATCATTTCATGAAATTACTGCGTTGCAGTTTTTTGGTGAAGATATAAAGACAGTAGAATGTGATAGTTTTCCTAAACTATTTAATGTAATGGAAAAAGACGAAGCAGATTTTGCTGTTTGTGCAATAGAAAATTCATTAGCAGGTTCTATATTACCCAATTATGCACAATTAAGAAATTCAAATTTAGTGATTGTTGGCGAAGTATATTTGAGAATTGAAATGAATTTAATGGCATTGCATAATCAAGATATTCAACAAATAAAAGAAATTCACTCACATCCAATGGCATTATTACAATGCAATAATTTCTTTGATAAATATCCTCAAATACAATTGATTGAATCAAATGATACAGCGTTAAGTGCAAAAGAGATATATGAAAAACGGATAAGTCATCGTGCAGCTGTTGCAAGTAAAAGAGCTGCAGAATTATTTAATCTAGAAATCATTGCAGCAGATATTCATGATAACAAAAGAAACTTTACTCGATTTTTAATATTAACAAAACCATTGAATATTGACTTTCAACCTGCAATAATTAATAAGTCATCTATTAGTTTTCGTGCACATCATACAGCTGGTAGTTTAGCTAAAGTATTAACAAGTATTGGTAGTCACAATATAAACCTTACTAAAATTCAATCATTGCCAGTTATTGGTGAAGAGTGGCAATATTTTATGTATGCAGACTTAGAATTTGAGAATATTGATGAATATAAAAAAATGCTTATTGAAATTGAGCCATTGACAAAAGAATTAAAAATTTTAGGTGAATATAAACAAGGAGAAAAACCATAGAAAAGTAAGTACGCATTGTATGCGTCAGTAAAAACAGAAATATGATAATTGAACCAGCACATAAATTAAAAAATATTAATGAATACTATTTTAGTATGAAGTTGAAGCAAATCGCTCAATTACGTTCTGAAGGGAAAAATATTTTAAATCTTGGAATTGGAAATCCTGATCAGGCGCCATCTCAACAAACCATTGATGCATTAATTAATTCTTCTTTGAAAGTAAAGAATCACGGCTATCAAAGTTATATAGGTATTCCTGATTTGCGTAAAGCCATGAGTGAATGGTATAATTCAACTTACGAAGTTAATTTAAATCCGGCGACTGAAATATTACCTTTATTAGGATCAAAAGAAGGTATTTCATTTATATCAAATGCGTTTCTAAATCCTGGTGATAAGGTATTAGTGCCAAATCCAGGGTATCCGACATATGCTGCTGCTGCTCACTTAGCAGGTGCAATTCCTGTTTCGTATGATTTAGATGAAACGAAAAATTGGGCACCTGATTTTTCAAAGATAGATGATAATATATTAAAAGAAT
>JANNVS010000135.1:0-2316 GCA_031414515.1 Sphingobacteriales bacterium
TACAATGAGTTTTCTTTCAGAAAAGTGAGTAATGTAGAGTTGGTTTAATTCTATAATCCAGCACCTTTCTTAATGTCCTCAACAACTGATGGATCTAACAACGTGGTAATATCACCTAAATTGCTTACATCGCCTTCTGCAATTTTGCGTAAGATGCGGCGCATAATTTTTCCGCTGCGTGTTTTTGGTAATCCTGAAACAATTTGAATTTTATCAGGTTTTGCAATCGGTGAAATAATTTTGCTTACCACATTTCGTACTTCATTTTCAAATGCTGTAATGTTTAGCAAACGTAAACTATCTTCTTCTGCATCGCCTGTATTGGCATCTGTATCAATAATTCCTTTTTCAATGCTTTGCGTATCTACAATCACAAACGCATAAATGCCTTGTCCTTTTATATCGTGCGGATAACCAACAACTGCACTTTCAATTACATTCGGATGTTCATTTATCGCATTCTCTACTTCAGCAGTTCCTAAACGGTGTCCGCTTACATTCATCACATCATCAACGCGACCAATAATTCTATAATAACCATCAATATCTCTACGGCAGCCATCGCCTGTGAAATATAAATTTTTGAAGGTAGCAAAATACGCTTGTCGGCAACGTTCATGATCGCCAAACGTAGTTCGAATAATTCCTGGCCACGGAAACTTCATGCACAACAAACCTTCTACATTATTTTCTTTCAATTCATTGCCATCGCTGTCTACTAAAATGGGTTGCACACCAGGCAAAGGCAAGGTTGCAAACGTAGGTTTCGTTGGCGTTACATTTGCAATTGGCGAAATCATAATACCACCTGTTTCTGTTTGCCACCAAGTATCTACCACAGGACATTTTTCCTTTCCAATATTATCGTGATACCAATACCATGCTTCTTCATTTATCGGTTCTCCAACGCTACCTAATACTTTCAATGAATTTAATTTATACGGTTGTACGAAATCCAATCCACTTGCCATGAGTGAACGAATAGCTGTTGGTGCTGTATAAAATTTCGTGACTTGTAGTTTATCTATTGTTTTCCAAAATCTTCCTGCATCAGGATAGGTTGGAATGCCTTCAAACATTACTGTTGTCGCACCATTGAGCAAAGGTCCATAGACTATATATGAATGACCAGTTATCCAGCCAATGTCTGCTGTACACCAGAATATATCATCTTCTTCGTATTGAAAAACATTTAAGAAAGTATAGTAGGTGTATACCATATAACCTGCACATGTATGCACCACACCTTTAGGTTTTCCTGTACTGCCAGAGGTATATAATATAAACAACGCATCTTCACTGTCCATTTGTACTGAATCAAAATGTGAGGCTGCTTTTTGCATTTCACTATGCCACCAAACATCTCTGCCAAGTTGCATGTTGATGTTTTCTTGCGTGCGTTTGTATACAATTACTTTTTCTATAGATGGTGTTGTTTGCAATGCTTCATCACAAATTTATTTTAAGCCATCTGTTTTATTTCCACGAAATAAACAATCTGCTGTTACCAATATTTTACAAGCAGAATCATTAATTCTATCTGATAAAGATTGTGCGGAAAAGCCAGCAAATACTACTGAATGCACAGCACCAATTCTTGCACAGGCTAAAACCGCAATTGCCAATTCAGGAACCATTGGCATATATAAACAAACGCGGTCGCCTTTTTCAATGCCGTTGTTTTGCAATACATTTGCGAAGCGGCATACTTCATCGTGTAATTCTTTATACGAAATAATTCTGTTGGCTTCGTTTACATCATTACTTTCCCAAATGATAGCTGGTTTATCAGGTTGTATTCCTACATATCTATCTAAACAATTTTCTGTGATGTTTAATTTTCCGTTTAGAAACCATTGTACGTTTGGTTCTATAAAATTCCATTCTAGTACTTTATTCCATTTTTGTTTCCATTGAAATGATTCAGCGATTTCACTCCAAAATTGTTCAGGATTTTCTACACTTTTTTTGTAGGTTTCTTCATATTGTGAGAAAGAAGTTATTTTGTGTGACATGTATTCTATTTACATAAAAATACAAAACAATTTTATCAAATAGAAATGAGTAAATTAAAAATTAAATTATTATAGATTAAAAAAACAACTGAAATAGAGTATTTTTATGTGAAATAAATCATATAAGAATAAAATTCTTTTAAATAGATTTTAATATTATATAGATTGCAAAATTGGAAAATTGTGATGAAATGTATTATTTTTTATGAACAATTTACCATATTAAACTTTAAGAAAAAAAGTGAATAACAAAGAAAAATATCAGCAATATTGTATAGATAATAAAACCATTATTCCAATC
>JANNVS010000136.1:0-5176 GCA_031414515.1 Sphingobacteriales bacterium
GGGTATCGCATTGTAAATATACTACAAATTTTAGCTTTCGTAAGCAAATTACCATCATTTTCACTAAATTTGTTCGTAAATGAAACAACGAATTTATATAGACACTTCTGTAATTGGTGGTTACTTTGATGAAGAATTTGAAATTGCTACAATTCAGTTATTCAATCGAATTGAGAATAAAGATTTCATCATTTACTTTTCAGAAGTAAATGAAACTGAATTAATTTTAGCACCACAACACATCAAAGATATAAAACTTAAAATTCCTACAGACTGTATACGTTATATAGAAATAGATGAAGAAGTTGAAGAGTTAGCTCAAACTTATATTAGAGAAAAAGCACTAGGAAAATCAAGTGAAAATGATGCATATCATATTGCACTTGCCTCTGTCAATCGTATAGATTGTTTGGTAAGTTGGAATTTTAAACACATCGTAAACTTTGACAAAATAAAAATGTTTAACGCTATAAATATTCGCTTAGGCTATCCATTAATAGACATTCGTTCACCACTTGAATTTTTAAAAGATGAAGACTGAAACAATTAAAACATTTGATACCGTTAAATTCTTTAGAAGCATTAAAGAGAAATTAGCAAAAAAAATGGAAGGTATGACATTGACTCAAAAGAAAGAATTTATGTTGTCTATTCGACAAGGCAAAATAAAAGTTGAATAAAAACCAGCCCATAACATAGCATTGCTAAAATGCGGCGTTAGGTGCAAGCAATAAAAAAAGTTGTATTTATACACTTAGCACGTTGCAAAAAATGTTGTGCAAAACTGTACCGCACTTCAGCAATGCTTAGCCGTTAACAAAAACTAAAGTTTCCCACCCGCTTTTTTTTGCTTATTCCGCTCTCGCGGAATGTTTGGCTTCTAAATAATTGCATTCCTTCTTGAAAAAATGTATTTAATAATTTTTTGATTTGGAAATAGTGTCTAATGACGTAAATTACATCAAAATATTAGTATGCATCGTGATTGGTGGAAATGGGGCGACCCAAAAGAGGCAAAACATATCAACGACTATCCAAAGTTGAAAACTATGGTGGAAGAACGCTGGAAAACACATTTGCATGAAGATTTTTTTCCACCTAAGAAATTTGAGTTACCTCAACTAAGCGAAAAGAGAAAGGAACAAATCAAAGACACCTTTGCTTCCATTTCTCCAAAGAAAATTTCATTTACTGATGCTGATAGATTATTCGTTTCTCTTGGTAAAAGTTATTACGATGTTATTCGAATATTTAATACTGGTAGTTTTATTTCTCCTGATGTAGTCGTATCTCCTACTACACATGAAGAAATTCAATACATTTTGACTGAGGCCAATGCAAATAACATTCATATCATTCCTTTTGGTGGTGGTTCAAATGTTGTTGGTGCATTATCATTAGATAATTTGGCAAGTCGCCAGGAAATAAAATGTACTGTTGATTTAAGAAAATACAAACGATTAATTGATATTGATGAAGAGCATCTAACTGCTACTTTTGAATCTGGTATTTTTGGCCCAGAGTTAGAAAAAATACTACAGGCAAAAGGATATACTTTAGGGCATTTTCCTCAGTCGTTTGAATATTCTACTTTAGGTGGTTGGTTGGTAACTCGAGGTGCAGGTCAAGAATCAACCTATTACGGAAAAATAGAAGATTTAGTAGAGCATATAAAAGTGGCAACACCTGCTGGAACATTAGAAAGCAATCCATTTACACATGATGCTTCAGGAATAAATGTTTTGCCATTTTTTGTAGGCAGTGAAGGTACTTTAGGTATCGTTACTGAATTAACCATAAAAATAAAGAAACTACCAAAAAACTATCGTTGGGTAGTTGGTTTATTTCCCAGTTTCCAACTTGGTACTGAGTATTTAAAGACGTTAGCTCAAGCTGGTGTTAAACCATCTGTAGTTCGTTTATCAGATGCAAATGAGACTAATCTCTTCTCTAAAATGTCATCGAGTGAACAGCAACCTGGAATACTAAATGATTTTAAAAAAGAAGCACAAAAATTAATCTTACAATGGAAGAATTTAACGGAGCCTTGTGTGCTTATTATGCGTTTTCCTCAAGGTGATATTAGCGTTTCGTCACAGGTAATATATTCTAAAGAATTAGTAGAAAAACATAAAGGAATGTTAGCTCCAACGACGATAGGTGATAAATGGGCTGAGAACCGTTTTAAATTACCTTATCTGCGCGATACCTTAGTTGAACATTCCATCTATATTGATACCATGGAAACCTTAGTACATTGGAAAGATTTAAATAAATTACATCAGGCATTAACAAAAGAACTGAATAAATGCGTTGCATTTAATAAAAGTAAAGGAATATTTCTAGCTCATATATCACATATTTATCCGAATGCAGCTTGTATGTATTTTACTTTAATAACGCCTATGCTAAAAGGAAGGGAAATTGAACAATGGCAAGAATTAAAAAATTTAGTAACCAATACTATCTTACAACATAATGGTTCTATTTCTCATCACCATAGTATCGGACTAGATCATCAAAAATGGTATAAAAAATATACCGATAGCTTAGCGTTAGAAGTGTTAAAATCAGTAAAGAATAAACTTGACCCAAAAGGAATTATGAATCCTGGAAAATTATTCAGCTAATAATGAACCGACAACATAATATACAAAGTGCTTCTTCAGAATTATTCGATTTAGTAATAATTGGTGGTGGCATCACAGGTGCTGGTATTGCATTAACGGCTTCACGAAAAGGCTGGAAGGTACTAATTATTGATAAGCACGATTTTGCATTTGGCACCAGTTCACGTTCAGCAAAAATGATACATGGCGGTTTGCGTTATCTTCAAAATCTACAAATTAAATTAGTAAAAGAAGCGCTTCATGAGCGCGAACATTTATTGAAAGAATATCCGCATCTGGTAAAGCCGCAACCATTTTTTATGCCAATCTATAAATCAAGATTAAGTAAAATAAAATTGGGTATTGGGCTCTCAGGATATGATTATTTAACTGGAGAAAGTAGCATGCCAAAACATGCAGAAATTGATTTAGAGGAAGTGAAACAACGATTTCCACAGTTAAAAACAGATGCCATGGTAGGTGGCTTTGTGTATTATGATGCAAAAACCAACGATGCAAGATTAACCAATGAAGTAATTCAGGAAGCCTGTGACTTAGGAGCTATTGGGTTAAATTATTTTGAGTTAATCAGTTTTAAAAAAGAAAATAATAAAATAAAAAATATTACCTGTCAGGATAAAATTTCAAATAGCACCTATACGATAAAGTCTAAAGTTTTTATTTCAGCAACTGGAATCTGGACGGATGAAACGATGAAAATATTTGATGAAAATGATGTCAAAAAATATATGATGCCAAGCAAAGGTGTTCATTTAATTATGTCTGCAAATCATTTTCCAAAAGATTGTGTCACCTTATTGCCAACTTCAAACGGCGATGGTCGTATGATTTGGTGTATGCCTTGGGATGACAATTTAAATGTGGTTGGAACCACAGATACAGATTATTCTGAAAGTAATGATGAAATTTTTATCTTAGAAAATGAAGTAAAATATATACTTGACAGTGTAAATGCGCAACTAAAAGATAAACAATTAACTGATGATGATATTTTAAGTGTGTATGCAGGCATAAGACCGTTATTAAATGATAATGATGAAAACAAGAAAAGCATTAACCGTTCTAGGGATTATCAAATTTGGTGGAATAATGACAATATGCTGACTATTTCAGGTGGGAAATTAACCTCTTTTTTATCTATGGCAGAAAACTGTATTAAAACTATAGCTGAAAAACATTCTATTCAATCATCTGATAATGATGAAATTAAAATAAATACATTAATTGACCGCTTTAAATATAGATACGGAATTAAAAATGCCTCCTTATTGGCGAATATTGCCCAACAGAACCTTGAATTAATCCAGAATTTTGTTGGATATGATTATTGCCCAGCAGAAATCATCTTCTTTATACGACACCAAAATGGACAAAAATTGGACGATATTCTAACTCGTCGTACACTTATTTCTTACCAAATGAAGGATTTTGACCAACTATTGGTTAAAACTGTTTCGGAAATTATGACAAAAGAGTTAAATTGGAGTCCTGAACAAATTATTGAAGAGATTAATTTGTATCAGAACTCCTGGAAGCTAATGCATTCCTGGAAATAATTTTTAATTCCATATTCTATGAAAATTGCGTTCTTGATAAATGGCTCAGCTAAAGGTCTCGATAAATTATCAAAAAGTATAGAGACTACATTCAAAGAATATCATCCAAAATTATTTATTTCAGAGCAAGCTGGTCATATAACACAACTGGCGCAAACAGCTGTTTCTCGTGGATATGATACACTAATTATTTGTGGTGGTGATGGTACATTAAATGAAGGCATCAATGGAATTATTGAGTCTTTTAAAAACGGCTTAGGTGATTCAGCAGATGCTTATGATTGGAATAAAATTGCTAAAATAAAAATCGGTGTTTTTCCATTTGGCAGTGGTAATGATTTTGCAAAAACGATACACATTACCAAAGAAATAGAATACCTGAAAAATTTGATTAGCATGCAACGATCGCAATTGATTGATGTTGGCTGGGTTTCTTTTTTTAAATCTGATAAAGAACCTTCACATCGTTTTTTTATAAACATTACCGACGTAGGTATGGGTGGCGAAGCAGTGCTAAAATTACAAAAAAGCAAAATGCCTATGTTAGGTCCAGATATCAATTATTTCTGGGCAATTACATCTACATTGGCTACTTATGATAAAGTACAAATAAGAGCTACAGGTGAAAATTTCTCTTGGGAAGGCAAAGCCATTAATTTTGTGGTAGCTAATGGCAAATATTTTGGAAATGGATTAGGTGTTGCACCAGATGCTTCGGTAACAGATGGAAAATTTGAGATAGTTATTATTGGTGATGTTACTCTTTTAGATTATTTTAAAAATTTAGGAACTGTAAAAAAATGTGAAAGAGTTATTCATCCTCAAGTACATTATCATCAGCTAGAAAGAGTAACTATCGAATCTATGGAAACACGCAAAATATCTATTGATATGGATGGTGAATATATTGGCTATGCACCCATGACACTTATCAATTTAAATAAAAAAATAAATTTTATTTTCTAAATATTATTAAAATAAAAAAAGTCC
>JANNVS010000137.1:0-6892 GCA_031414515.1 Sphingobacteriales bacterium
TGCTGAAATACTTTTTGTCGTTCTATTAAAATATGATACAATTCCATACCATCTTGTAATGGTTGTTCTGTCTGAAATCTGTCGTCATAAGAAATGCCATCTTCATATCTTACAGAAAATAAAACACGTTTGCAAAACAAGTTTTTTTTCATCATCCGTTTTTCCAATGTCAAACACAACATCATCATAATATTGTGCAGATTTTGTATGTCTTTTCGTTGTTCTTTGGATACCATGCGCGTCGCCGACATGTTCTTATATTCTTCAGTTGAATGCATATCTACTTCACGAAAATGTAGCCTATGATACCATTGTAAACCAACAATACTTTTACATGCAGCTTTTAATTTTTCAGGTGTGGAATGACGTAAATCATAAGGTGTGTAAATGCCTGCGGTAATTAATCTATTTGCCATTGCTTTGCCAATACCAGGTAAATCTGTCAACTCTAATTTTTTTAAAACACTATCAATATTATCATGATCGATAATCGTCAAACCATCAGGTTTTTGTATGTCTGAAGCCAATTTTGCTAAAAAAGCATTTGGTGCAATTCCAATAGAGCATTTCAAATAATCACCAACTTCTTCTAAAATATCTTTTTTTATTTGTTTGGCTACGGCAACCACATCAGGATGAATATTTTTGTAACACGTTAAGTCAACCACTGCTTCATCAATACTACGCGGAATCACATCATCAGAGTATCTTTTCAAGATTTTCATAATGCGTGCGTGATATGTACGATACTTGTCAGGATTCGTTTCTAACGGCACTAAATCTGGACATAATTTCATCGCATCATTTAAACGTACACCTAATTTTATACCACGTTTTTTTGCTTCGATTGATGGTGCAATTACACAGCCATATTTTCCTGTATACACGCAAACAGCAACAGGTCTGCCACGTAACCAGAAATTTGTTTGCTGTTCACAACTTGCAAAAAAACTATTCATGTCTATAAATAAGACACGAGCTTCTAATTTGGTATGCAGTGAGTTTTGGTTCACGTGGTTAAGTTAATAGTTATAAATTTAATTAGCTAAAAAACTTAAATCCTAAATCTTAAATCTTAAATTTACTACATGAATCTTCCATCAAAAATAGTTATCGGTGCCGACCACGCAGGTTTTGAATACAAAGAAGTGGTGAAACAGTTTCTTGAAAAAAATAATGTGGAAATTATTGACGTTGGAACAAACAGCTTGGAAAGTTGTGATTATCCTGATTATGCGCATGCAGCAGCACGTGAAATTGAAAACGGAAATGTAGAATTTGGAATTTTGATTTGTGGTTCTGCAATTGGTGTTTCTGTTACGGCGAATAAACACCAACAAATTAGAGCAGCCTTATGCTGGCAAAATGAAATTGCCAAATTATCTCGTCAGCATAACAACGCAAACATTATTTGTTTGCCGTCTCGTTTTATAACAATTGATGAAGTTTTAGAAATGGTGTATACATTTCTTAATACTGATTTTGAAGGTGGCCGACATCAGAAAAGAGTGGATAAGATTTGATTGTCTGAATTGGTAATTTGTCTGAATCAGAATTTACAAGATTAATGGATTATGAATCTTAATTATCCTAAATCCAATTAATCCAGATTCAGATAAAATCAACATCAATACTCAAAATCAGTCAAATCTACGCTCCAAATCACAGAAATTTAACATAAAACGCTCATTTTCAAATTTTCAAATTTTTTAATTCTCAAATTAATCCGTATTTTCGCAGTCCGAAATTTTTCGGAATAACAAATTAATCATTATGAACAATTACGAAACGGTTTTTATTACAACGCCCGTACTCAGTAACGATGAGTACACAAGAACCGTAAAAAAGTACGCAGAACTCATAGAGAAAGCTGGCGGAAAGGTGGTTCAAAAAGAAGATTGGGGTTTGAAGCAATTGGCTTATCCAATCCAGAAAAAAACAACTGGTTTTTACACGTTGTTGCAATTTGAGGTAGATCCTCAGTTTATCCGCAAATTTGAAGTAGAATTTAAACGTGATGAGAACATCATGCGTTTTTTAACTACAAGATTTGACAAACACGGCTTAGCGTATGCAGAGCAAAGAAGAAACAAATTAAGTGGTAAATCTAAAAAATCGGAGGCTTAAACTATGGCAACACACGAAGAAATCAAATTCCTAAATTCACCGAAGATAGGAATCAACAAGAAAAAATACTGCAGATTTAAAAAAAGCGGTATCAAGTACATTGACTACAAGGACCCACAGTTCTTGTTTAAATTCATCAACGACCAAGGAAAATTATTGCCACGTCGTCTTACTGGAAATTCTTTGAAATTCCAACGTAAAATTTCACAAGCAGTGAAAAAAGCGCGCCACATTGCAATATTGCCTTATGTTACTGACCTTTTAAAATAACGAATCATGGAAGTAATCTTATTAAAAGACGTAGATAATTTAGGTACAAAATTCGACGTAGTTTCTGTAAAACCAGGCTACGGAAGAAATTTCCTAATACCACAAGGTTTCGCTCAGGTAGCGAATATCTCGAACAAAAAACACAACGAAGAAATTAAAAAACAACAATCTGCAAAAATTGCTAAACTAATCGAAGATTATAAAGTATTGGCAGAGAAATTGAAAGCTTCTAAAATTGTTGTTGGCGCAAAAGCTGGTACAACTGGTAAATTGTTCGGAAGTGTTACAAACATTCAAGTTGCTGAAGCGTTGAAAAAACAATTCGACCTGACAGTTGACAGAAAAAGAGTTCACATTCAAGGTGAAGTAAAAGAAGTAGGTACATATAAAGCAACAGTAAATTTATACAAAGAAGTAATTACTGAAATTGAGTTTGAAGTAGTAGCTGAATAACTTTTACTAAGCAAAATTTATAAGTAAACGCTGAACGGAAGTTCAGCGTTTTTTATTTTATAAGAATTTGGATTAAACAGATTGAAGGATTATTGGATTAGAATAAAGATGAATAAAAGAAATTCTGGTTATCTAGAAATCCAAAAAATCCTGATCCAGACAAAATAAAAAATCTGCGATTATTCGTATCGTAAGGCTTCAATCGGATCTAATTGTGATGCTTTGTATGCTGGATAAATTCCTGAAATTAATCCAACAATTAAACAAAAACCTACACCAACCAACATCCACATCCATGGTATAACAAATGAACCTCCAACAGATAACGAGACAGCATTTCCAGCAACAATGCCTAAAAAAATACCTAAAATTCCACCAAGTTGACAAATTACGATTGCTTCTAATAAAAATTGCAAACGAATAGTTTGGTTGTTAGCACCAATGGCTTTTAGTGTACCAATTTCTTTAGTACGTTCGGTAACGCTTACCAACATAATATTCATCAAACCTATAGCAGCGCCAATCAAGGTAATAATGCCAATGATAAAACCAGCAACGGTCGCATATTCCATTTTTTCTACAAACATACCTGAGATACTATCGCTTTTCAGTAAATCAAAATTGATGTCTTCACCAGGTCTCAGTTTGCGTACATTACGCATCACCAAAGTTGCTTCGTTTTCTGTTGGTTGCATGTTTTCAGGGTCATCGCCTTTCACGCTTATCACATAAGATGGATTGGCATACGTGTATAATTGTCGCGCTTTCGTTAATGGAATCAACACCATATTATCAGTCGTAATAAAACTTGAACCTTTCTCATCTAACACAGCAATTACTTTAAATTTCACATCATCGATACGTACAATTTTTTCATCAATAGTATAATCGCTACCGAATAATTTTTTAGCAACCGTGTAACCAAGCATCACTACATTGGTTCCTAATTTTAAATCTGTTTCTTTAAAATTTCTTCCTTGTAATAATACATAACTTTCATTACCTAAATAATTTTCGTCAGAGCCAAAAACTAAAATATTCGGATTGGTTTTTTTGCTGTTGTATTTTACAGTCGAACCTTGGTTACCTATGTATTGAATAGAAGTAGAATATTTATCGTTGAATTTAGATTTAAACTGCGTCGCTTCTAAATAAGAAATACTTCTGAAAACTTTTTGCGGTGCATCTGCATCAGCATCTAAATTAAAGCCAAGGCTTTTGTTGCGTATTTTAAAAGTTCCAGCACCCATACTGCTGAAGCTTTCTGATAAATAACTTTTCAACCCATCTACAGAAGTAAGAATTCCAACTAATGCCATAATACCAAAACCAATAATACAACTCGTAATTATAGTTCGAACAATATTGGTTCGCACGGAACGATAAGCAAGTGTAAGTACTTCAAAAAAGTTCATACGATAAAGATAATTTTTTTGTTGAATACATGGTTTATTTAAAAACTTAACAATTTGTCGCACCTATTTGGGAACTATTACGACAAAAATGAAATTAATGTGTATATAGAAACGTTTCTTTTTTGAAAAAATCGTACCTTTGCGGTCGATTTAAAATCTTATTTTCTAATCTTTAAAATATAATTTCCATGATTTTTGATTTGGATATGATTAAAAAAGTCTATGCAGCATTTCCTGCAAAAGTAGACAAAGCTCAAGCACTATTAAACAGACCTTTAACCTTAGCAGAAAAAATCTTATTTGCACACTTACACGATGCACAAGAATTACAAAATTTTGAACGTGGAAAATCTTACGTAGATTTTGCACCAGATCGTGTTGCCATGCAAGATGCAACTGCACAAATGGCGTTGTTGCAATTTATGCAAGCAGGTCGTAAAAAAGTGGCTGTTCCATCAACGGTTCATGCAGATCACTTAATACAAGCAAAAATTGGCGCAGACAAAGATTTGCAAGAAGCAAATAATAAAAACAACGAAGTTTATAATTTCTTAGCTTCTGTTTCTAATAAATACGGTTTAGGTTTCTGGAAACCAGGCGCAGGAATTATTCACCAAGTAGTGTTAGAAAACTATGCATTTCCAGGTGGAATGATGATTGGTACCGATTCACACACCGTAAATGCTGGTGGCTTAGGCATGATTGCAATCGGTGTTGGTGGTGCAGATGCAGTTGACGTAATGGCTGGCATGGCTTGGGAATTGAAATGGCCAAAATTAATTGGTGTTAAATTAACAGGCAAATTAAACGGTTGGACTTCACCTAAAGATGTAATTTTAAAAGTAGCAGGTATTTTAACTGTGAAAGGTGGAACTGGTGCAATTGTTGAATATTTCGGCGAAGGCGTTACATCAATGTCTTGCACAGGAAAAGGCACGATTGCAAATATGGGTGCAGAAATTGGCGCAACTACTTCAACTTTTGGTTACGATGATTCTATGTCGAGATATTTGAAAGGAACTGGAAGAGCTGATGTAGCTGATTTGGCTGATACCATTAAAACATATTTGAATGCAGATAAAGAATGTTACGTAGAACCAGAAAAATATTTCGATCAAGTAATCGAAATAGATTTGAATACATTGGAACCACATTTAAACGGACCTTTCACACCAGATTTGGCTACGCCAATTTCTAAATTAAAAGAAGAAGCAATTAAAAACGGCTGGCCTTTAGAAATTAAAGTTGGTTTGATTGGTTCATGTACTAATTCATCTTACGAAGATATTTCGCGTGCTGCTTCTTTAGCAAAACAAGCAGTTGATAAAAAATTAAAACCAAAATCTCAGTTCACCATTACACCAGGTTCTGAACAAGTTCGTTTCACTATTGAACGCGATGGTTTTATAGATATTTTTGAAAAAATTGGTGCAAATGTTTTTGCAAATGCGTGTGGACCTTGCATTGGACAATGGAGTCGTGAAGGTGCTGAATTAGGTGAAAAAAACACGATTGTTCACTCGTTCAACAGAAACTTTGCAAAACGTGCTGATGGTAATCCAAATACGTATGCGTTTGTTGGCTCACCAGAATTGGTAACAGCATTAGCAATTGCTGGTCGTTTAGATTTTAATCCATTAACTGATACATTAACCAACGAAGATGGTGAACAAGTAAAATTAGATGTACCAACAGGTTATGAATTGCCTCCATTAGGTTTTGCTGTAGAAGACGCAGGTTTCCAAGCACCAGCAGAAGATGGTTCATCAGTAGAAATAATTGTAAAATCAGATTCTGAACGCTTGCAATTGTTAGCAGGTTTTACACCTTGGGAAAAAACAGATTTGACAGGTTTAAAATTATTGATAAAAGCAAAAGGAAAATGTACAACAGACCATATTTCTATGGCTGGTCCATGGTTGCGTTACAGAGGTCACTTAGATAATATTTCTAACAACATGTTGATTGGTGCAGTAAATGCATTCAACGATAAAACAGATACAGTTTTAAATGCACTAACAGGCGAATATGGCGCAGTACCAGCAACAGCACGTGCTTACAAAGCAGCTGGTTTAGGTTCTGTTGTTTTTGGTGATGAAAATTATGGTGAAGGTTCTTCAAGAGAACATGCTGCCATGGAACCACGTCATTTAGGTGCGCGTGCAGTTGTAGTAAAATCATTTGCACGTATTCACGAAACTAACTTGAAAAAACAAGGTATGTTGGCGTTGACGTTTATCGACAAAAATGATTACGAAAAAATTCAGGAAAACGACACGATTGATATTAAAGGTTTAACAGAATTTGCACCAGGCAAAAACTTAACAATAGTATTAAATCATAAAGATGGTTCTTCAGAAATTTTTGAAGTAGCACATACTTATAATGCTGCACAAATTGGTTGGTTCGTTGCAGGTTCTGCATTGAACTTAATTAAAATGCACGCTGCTGGATAAAAATCATGTCGAGCTTAGTGAGAAATCTCGCTGTATAAATATCAAAGCCGTTAGAACATTTCTGACGGCTTTTTTAATTTTCATTAATTTTCATTAATTTTCATTAAATAAAATAATATATGAAAAATATCTTCTGCTTAATTCTTTCATTTGTTTCATTTGTTTCATTTG
>JANNVS010000138.1:0-2602 GCA_031414515.1 Sphingobacteriales bacterium
TAATAGTAAATTATGGAAATGCTACTGGATACGAAATCTGGCAACATGCACTTGATGTACAAAAATCTGTTGAGGAAAAATTTGGTATTCTGTTAGAACCAGAAGTAAATATGATAAAGTAATTTTAGTAAATTAACACAACAAAAAATTAAACAATCCAAAATCTTTGAATCCTGTTAATCCAAATTAAGACAAGTCATTATGTTATTTTCCTAATTTTTTTCTTGTTGCTTTATCTACCTTGTCTACCCTTTTATTTATGTCACCACCAGGTGTTTTTACCTTCTCAGGTTTTGGCTCTTTCACTTTTTTGTGAACCGTTTTATCTTTTTCTTTTTGAAAATTATAGCCTAATTCCACATTCAAACCAAAGAAATAATTTTTTGATTTTTTATAGTCAGGATGCACTTTATAAGATGATGCGTTAATATCGTTTAATCCAAATTTTGTTTCTAAAGCAAAGCCTAAAAACATATTATTGTTGAAGATGTAATCAAAACCAAATCTCACCACGGCAACACCTTGTATTGTTTTAAAATACGATTTGTAATTATCGCTTTGGTTTGGTAAGTAAGATGGATAACCACCAATACCTGGATCTATAGGATAGCCAACCGTTGTTGTTGTTCCACTTACATTTGTAATTTTATATGTCATATGAGCATCTAATAAAAAATCAGTTTCAAAACCAACTAATAATTTCATGCGCCAGTGATATTCATCAGTTCTTATTTTTTGTTTTTGTCCTGACAATAATGGTGCAAATCGATACAAAGCACCAAAACCCATATACTTAAAATCTACTGTCTTTTGATGCGTGCCAATTAAAGCCGGATATTTTTTCCATTTAAACTCATCTTTATAACTTTGTCCTTCCTGACAATAATTAGCATAGGCAACTATGCCATGTTGTTCTTTAAAATTATAACCACCTTGTATAAATACGTGATAGCTAAACTTTGGTTTATAATCTAATTCTTTGCTATTTTCTGCTAAGTAATATGTGTTCTGCGCCAACATATAGGATAATCCAGGCGTGGCTCCAATACTAATACTTCCACCTTTTTGTGCATAAAGAGAAGTCGATGTAAAAATAGACAGTAATATAAATGTAAATTTTGTTAGTTTCATATGATTATTTTTATCTTGATAAAAATCGAAAATGGAATCAATCAAGCCTATTTCGACTGAGCATACTTTTACCAAAGATAAAGATTTGTTAGAAATAATTTAGTTAAAAACACAGATGAGTAGCAAAAAAAATAGTCTTAGCAAATCCACTTTAATTCGTAGTATTCAGTGCTCTAAATCTTTATACTTATATAAAAACAACTATAGCTTACGTGATAAGCCGTCTGTTGTACAACAGCAACGATTTGACCGTGGACATCGTGTAGGCAAACTCGCGCATCTATTATTTCCAAATGGAAAGGATTGTTCACCTCCAAATCCTTTTAGTTATGATGAATCTATTGCTGCAACAAAACTATTAATTCAACAGAACTTTCCAATAATATATGAAGCTTCGTTTAAAGCTAATGGCATATTGGTTGCATTAGATATTTTAGAAAACAGAAATGGAAAATGGTATGCGCACGAAGTAAAAAGTTCGTTTCGTATTACCAACACATATTTATTAGATGCCGCCATTCAATATTATATCATTACGAAAAGTGGTGTTGCGCTGGAAGACTTTTCAATTGTAACTATCGACAATGATTATGTTTTAAAAGACGAATTTAATATTCCATCCTATTTTAAAATAACTTCGGTACTGGTAGAAATAAAAGAGCGCATTCCGTTCGTAGAAAAGACAATCGAAGATGCTATTGCTACTTTAGACAGTAGCACAATTCCAGAAATTGAAATTGGTGCGCATTGCACAAAACCATATCCTTGCGATTTCCAAGGGTTTTGCTGGTCAACTATTTCTAAAGATGCCGTTTGGTATTTGCCAGGAATTTCGATGCAAGAAAAAAGTAATTTTATCGGAAAAGGCATCAACACCATTCATGAAATAGAAAATATGGATGAGTTGAATTCGCGCCAAAAAGTGATTATCAAAAGTTATCAAACAAAAAAAGCTCATATAGAATCAGATAAAATAAAAGAGTTTGTGGCATCTATAAAATTTCCTTTATACTATTTCGATATTGAAGCTTTTCAACCAGCGATACCATTATTTAAAAACACCAAACCATACGATAGAATTCCATTTTTGTATTCATTACACTATAAAGAAAATGAAGAAAGCGAACTGCAGCACATTAGTTATATTTCACCTGTTGGCAATGACGATAGAATAAATTTTATAGAACATTTTTTAAAGGCGACGGAAAAAGAAGGACAAATTTTAGTGTTTAACACATTGATGGAAAAAAATATTTTATTTAAAATGACGCATGATTTTCCTCAATATAAAAAACAAATTTTAGAACGCATTAATCGTATTGTTGATGTAGAAATTCCATTTAAAGAACTACATTATTATCATCCTGCGCAACAAGGGAGTTTTTCGTTAAAAGCTATTGGAAATGCATTACTTGGTTTTGATGAATTTGCTAAAAGCAATGTAAAAGATGGCGAAGAAGCGATGGCTGTG
>JANNVS010000139.1:0-19724 GCA_031414515.1 Sphingobacteriales bacterium
ATCATATAACCACTGTACACATGAGAATCAATACGAACACCATAACCACCACTTGGCTGGTAGTTCACAATTTTTCCAGGACTCGGTTTAAAATTATCAAACGGATTTTCTGCATTGATTCTGCATTCAATTGCGCAACCTGTTGGAAAATATTCCGATTGTTCCAATTTTTTTCCTGCAGCTAATTCTATTTGTAAGCGAATTAAATCCAATCCAATCACTTCTTCCGTCACCGGATGTTCGACCTGAATTCGTGTATTCATTTCCATGAAATAAAAACCTTTGTGCTTATCCACCAAAAACTCAACTGTGCCAACACCTTCATAATTGATTGCTTTCACTGCTTTTTTTGCAGCATCGCCTAATTTTTTTCGCAAGGCATCATCTACAAACGGACTCGGACTTTCTTCTACTAATTTTTGATGACGACGCTGAATAGAACAATCACGTTCTGAAAAATGCGCCGCATTTCCGAACTGGTCGCCTGCCACTTGTAATTCAATATGTCGCGGTTCTTCAATATATTTTTCTAAATACATACCTGCATTTCCAAACGCAGCACCAGCTTCGGCTTGTGCATTTTCTAAATTAGATTGAAATTCATTTTCATTCCAGACAATACGCATGCCTTTTCCACCACCACCAGCCGTTGCTTTTAGAATAACAGGATAGCCTAATTCTTTTGCTAATTTTTTTCCAAGTTTAATATCAGTAATCAAATCTTCAGAACCTGGAATGACAGGAACTTTAGCTTTTATCATCGTTGCCTTAGCTGTGATTTTGTCACCCATAGCATGGATTTGTTCTGGCGTTGGTCCGATAAATTTTATATTTTTCTCAGCACATTTTCTCGCAAAAATTTCATTTTCTGCTAAAAAACCATAACCAGGATGAATCGCATCTGCTTTGGTAATTTCCGCAGCCATCAAAATACTGTCCATTTTTAAATATGAATCTTTGCTTGCAGGCGGACCAATACAAAAACTTTCATCCGCACTTTTTACATGCAGACTATCTTTATCAGCTGTAGAAAAAACAGCCACCGTTTTGATGTTCATTTCTTTGCAGGTGCGAATAATGCGCAAAGCAATTTCACCACGATTGGCTATGAGTATTTTTTGAAACATGTTGACGCTAATTTAAAGACATTTTATGCTATTTTTATCTTATGGAAAAAAATATTCAATCGCTGGTCTTATTATTATGCGCAAGTACTTTTTTTTGCTTTGGCAAAAAGCCACATGCATTTTCAATTCCAGCTATTGCACCAAGAGATAGTTGCACATTGTTCATGCTGCCAAAAGAGTTGCAGCAATTTTCAGTTCGCGATTTTGCTTTGTCGCCAAAACAAGATGAATTATTTATTACTGTAGAAAGCAGTAAAAATATTTTTTCTTCTATTTTAAGATTGACAAAAACCAAACAAAAATGGAACGTAGAAATTGCACCATTTTCAGGAAAATATGCAGATATAGAACCCACTTTTTCGCCTGATGGAAATACACTTTATTTTGTGTCGAATCGTCCGTTTCAAAAAGACAGTGCGATAAAAGATTTTGATATCTGGAAGACTAAAAAAATAAATGGCATTTGGTCTGAACCAGAAAATTTAGGTGCGCCAATAAATACTGAAGCTAACGAGTTTTATCCTGCAATTACCCAAAATGGAAAACTGTATTTCACAGCTGCCTATAAAAATGCAATTGGCAAAGAAGATATTTGGATGAGTACATTAGAAAACGGAAAATATACAATACCTGAATTTTTACCGGAAGCTGTAAATTCTAAATTGTATGAGTTTAATGCATTTGTTTCGCCTGATGATTCGTATATTATTTATACTTCTTTCGGTAGAGAAGATGATTTAGGTGCCGGTGATTTATATATCAGTAAAAAAGATATAAAAGGTGATTGGTTGCCAGCAAAAAACTTAGGCACAAAAATAAATTCTAAAGGGTTGGATTATTGTCCGTTTGTGAGTTTTGATAAAAAGCATTTCTTCTTCACCAGTGATAGAAACAACATTCAGAAAAGCTATAAAACAATATTGAATTTAGATACTTTCTTAAAAGAGATAGGTCAGTTGCAAAATGGCAAAGGAAATTTATATTGGATAGATGCAAGTGAAGTATTGAAGTAATTTAATCTTATTCTACTAAAAATAAAGGCTGGTCGTATTCTACAGCCTGAGCATTGTCAATCATTACTTTTATAATTTTTCCGGAAACTTCGCTTTGTATTTCGTTGAACAGCTTCATTGCTTCGATGATGCATAACACATCGCCTTTCTTTACTTTATCACCTACTTTTACTAATGCTTCTTTTCCTTCACCTGAAGACCGATAAAATGTACCAATCATCGGTGCTTTTATTGTTGTAAAATTCCCTGATGTTATATCTTGATTTGCTAACGCAGCAACACTTATTTGTGGCGATGCCACAGGTTGTTGTTGTTGCGCACTGCTGTGCGTGTTTATCAAATCTCTGTGGCGAACGGTAATTTTCATATCGCCTTCCTTTACAGTTATTTCACCTAAATTATTTTCGTTTAATAATTGGATGAGTTTTTTTATTTTAGGAATATCCATATATCAAATATAGGTTATTTTTATTTTTTCCAATAAAAAAACTCTGCATTTGCAGAGTTTAAAATTTATGGTGATAATAAAATTATGCTTTAACTCTTTCCATGTAATCACCAGTATCTGTATTTACCTTTATTTTATCGCCAATATTAATAAATAACGGAATCATCACTTTTGCACCTGTGGAAACTGTACAAGGCCGTAAAGTATTTGTAGCAGTATCGCCTTTAATACCTGGCTCAGCATAAGTAACTTCTACCACAACAGTTGCAGGCAAATCACAGGTAAGTGGCAATTCGTCTTCAGCACGAACTGCCATTTTTACGGTCATTCCTTCAACTAAGAAACTTGGTGCATTAATTATTTTTGCATCAATCTGAATTTGCTCATAAGTTTCATTGTTCATGAAATTATACAAATCACCTTCTTGATATAAGAATTGAAATTCGCGATGTTCAATACGGACTTCATCAATTTTATATCCTGATGGAAATGTATTGTCTACTACTTTTCCATTCGTAACACTTTTTAATTTTGTACGTACAAATGCAGGACCTTTGCCTGGTTTTACATGTAAAAACTCTACAATTTTATAAATATCATTGTTGAAGTTAATACACATTCCATTGCGGATATCAGATGTTGATGCCATGATTTAGATTTTTAGATTTTTAGACGTGAGATTTGAGATGTTTTTTCTCATCTCTGACTTCTCACTTCTCAAAATCTTCTTATTTAACGTATCCTTCGATTAATACTTTTCCGTTGTAATATAAATCATTACCAGAAACATATGCTCTGTGAGAAAGGTGACTTTCACCTGTCACTTTACATGTCATTACATTTGGTGCTTCCATTTTGTAATGTGTACGTCTTTTGTCGCGTCTTGTGGTAGATTGTCTACGCTTTGGATGTGCCATTTTATTCTAATTTAATTTGTCTTTCAATTTATCTAAATCTGCCCATCTTGGGTCGATTATAATTTCTGGTTGTCTTTCGTCTAATAGGCGAACAATTTCCTGATCGCAATATTCTGTTTTTCCTGGTTTGTCGCAAATTACATGAACTGGAATTGACAAATGCACAAAATCGTATAAGAATTGTGTTATATCAATATTTGAGTCATCTTTTGTGATGTAAATTATTTCCACGTCATCATTATCTTTCAAAACTTCATCTACAGTATATTTAACATAAATAGTATAAGAAGAGTGAATCGATATAGGAATAGAAGCAGTACATCTGTCGCAATCGCTCCATATGGTTCCGTCTAAATCTATTTCAATGATGTAAGGTTCTTGTCTTTTATCAAAGTTGATATTAACCTGTACATTACATTTATTGATGATTGCATTTTCAAAATTGGCAAAGAACGTTTCATTTAATTCATAAGAAAACTCATGAATCTCCTTTTTCAATCCGGCATGTGGAATTTTGTATTCTTTAAGTAAATCGGACATGCCTTGTCTGTTAAGAGATTTTAAAGGAATGCAAAAATACGAATTATTTTGAGAATTTGGAAATTTGCGAATTCAAAGATGTATTTTTCTAACTAATTGATTATCAAAAGATAAACAGACATATCATTAAAAAGTTTTATTATGTTTTTATTAATTACCAATTATCTATTTAAATAAACCTATAATTTAGAATTAGTCAAATAATTGATTCTCAGTAAAATTTATATCATACTAGCTTATATACGGCACTAAGATTTCTGCCTTCGCCGTCAAAATCTAAACCATATCCTATGACAAATAAGTCTGGAATAGTAAATCCAATGATGTCGATATTAATTTCTTTTTTAAGGTTTTCTGGTTTGTATAAAAAAGACACTAACGTTATAGAATGAGGTTGCAATCCAGTTAAATAATTAGTGAAAAAATCCATCGTTAGACCAGAATCGACAATATCTTCAAGAATAATGATATCGCGGTCTTTAACAACTTCTTCTTTCAAAGGCAAAGTAATATTTATTTTCCCGGTGGATTGCATTCCAGAATAAGAGGATAATTTTACAAATTCAATTTCACACGGATGATTAAATTTCTTTAAAATATCTGAAGCAAATATAAATGCACCTCGTAAAACCACGACAAAAACAGGATCTTTGTCTTGAAATTTTGCGGATAATTCTGTGACAATTACATTAATACGAGCCTGAATTTCTTCTTCTGTAATGTACTGATGAAATAGCTTGTCTTTAATTTGGATAGTTTGCATTACGGCTGGATTTTTAAAACTTGACCTAATTTAATGCTTTGGTCAGATAAATTATTCCATTCTATAATTTGTGGAATAGAAATAGTGTATCGTTTGCTAATATTATACATCGTATCTCCTTTTATAACGGTATGAGTACTCAATTTGCTTTTTGGTAAATTGTTGTAGTCAATTACTTTTGGATAAACAGTTGGAATTTCTTTTTCTACAATCTGAGTTGTTACGGTTGGCTTAACATCTAAAGTTTCTTCTATTGGAGAATATGCAACAAGTGTTGGTTTTTGCAAAAGTTTAGTACTATTTTCCCAATCTAAAGTTTTATTACTATCAACGGATATTTTTGTAGTTTCTTGCATAATTGGGTAGATGGTGTCTTTAGCACGAATTATGGTTGTGTTTGTTTCCGAAATTTTTACATTCTTTATTTCTGGTTTTGATACAACGATTGATGTTGTATTTGCTCGTAATTCTGGTTTTGTTTTTGACTTTCCTTTCAAGTAAATTATTTCTTTTGCAGCTGGCTCATCAAGAATTTCTAATTTATTCATCTTTATTAAGGAAGCCAAACGCACGCCTTTTTTCTGTGAAATGCTCCATAAATTATCCTCTTTTTTTACTTTGTATGTTCCTTCTTTATTAGATTTCTTTTTTTGTTGGATGAAAATAGTCTGCCCATCTTTTATCATAGTTTCATCATTAATATCATTAAACATTAACAGATCTTCTTTTTCAATTTTTAACACATTGCCTATTAAATCAAGTGTTTCGCCTTTGTAAATTTTTACTGCTTTGCAATTGTTAACCTTGAAGATGGTTTTATTAACTTTTTTAGTGGTAACAAGTGTTTTTGTTGGAATAGTTTTTACAAGTGTATTTATTTCTTTTTTTACAGATAAAACTTCTTTAACAAATGTTTTCTGTGCATCAACTTGCATACTGTCTGTTACATTATAGATTTCTTCGTCATCCACTTTTTCTATAATGATGGGTTTAGAATTTATAAATGATGGAACCAGACCTTTATCAAATTCAAATAGTTGAAAATCTTCAACAGTTTTTATTAATACCTCAGCATATTTTGGGTTAGTGGCATAGCCAGCCTTCTTTAAACCATAAGACCAGCCTTTGTAATCATTTTTTTCTAGTAAAAATAATGATGCATATCGAGGTCTATATTTTAAAAAATCGGAGTGATCTTTATAAGAATCTTCTACTTTATCATAAACACGAAAACATTCATTTGGTGCATCATCGGTATATTTAAATGTCTTTCCAGTCCATGTGTCTTTACATTTAATGCCAAAATGATTATTTGTATTTGTAGCAAGGTAACTTGTTCCATAACTACTTTCGTGAATTCCTTGCGCTAAGGTTATACTAGCCGGAATGCCAGAACGTTTCATTTCTGAAATAGCGATATCTTTATATTGATTGATATAGGCAACGATTGCAATGGTATCAATTTTTTCTGCATATGCATCAATCGAAAAAAGCAACACCAAAAGTGTAATTGTCTGTTTTATTAGTTTCATTTTATTTTTAATTCAGTTAGGCTAAGTTTTTCAAAGCCTATTTTTTTCTAATTATCATTATTCCATCTCGCATAGAAACAATAACGTTTTCTACTCGAATATCTTGTTGGACTTTAGCGTTAAATTCTGCTAATTTTTGGGTGTCTTTATCTTTCACTTCTTCAATAATTTTTCCACTCCATAGTACATTATCTGCCAATATAAATCCGCCACTTCTTACTTTGTCAAATACCAAGTCGTAGTATAAACTATAATTTTGTTTGTCAGCATCAATAAATACTAGGTCAAACGATTCATTCATTTTTTTTATTTCCTGTTTGGCATCACCAATTATTTGGATAATCTTATCTTTTAATCCAGCTTCTTTGATATGTAATTTTGCAAATTCTTCCAGTTCTTCATTAATATCTATCGTGAATAATTTTCCGTTTTCTGTCAAACCTGCTGCTAAACAAATTGCAGCATATCCTGTGTAAGTGCCAATTTCCAATACACGATTAGGCTGCACCATTTGTGAAATAAATTTTAAAAACTGTCCTTGAACTTTTCCACTAAGCATCTGTGGCATCAGTATGTCTGTATATGTTTTTCGGTTAAGCTGTTGCAATGCATCACTTTCATCAGAAGTGTGTACATCAATATATTTTTCTATTTCAGGAGAAACTAGATTCATTCTATTGCCAGTAAATTGTTAGAGATATCATATACAGCACTATTCCATTTCAATCAACAATTGATTTTTTTCTACAGCATCTTTTTTGTTCACATTTATATTTTTTACTACACCGCTGCCACTTGCTTTAATTATGTTTTCCATTTTCATGGCTTCTAGGATTAATAAGTTTTCTCCTTTATTAATTGTTTGCCCTATTTCTACTAATATATCTAACACCAATCCAGGCATTGGTGCTTTTACACTAACCATTTTATCATTAGACGATTCAGACATTCCCATTTTGTCTAATAGAATATCTAATTCAGTTTGCAAATTTAAATCATAAATATTATTGTTTACTTTAATGGAAAATCGCTTTAATATATAATCAGCATGTATCACTTCTAAATTGTATGATTTATGATTTTGTAAAATATGAAACTTATTATCCAATAGTTTAATGAGATCAATCTCTGTAGGTTTGCCATCAATTTTTATTTGATGGTTATCTAATTCAATTTCATGTGATTTATCTTCTTTGTAAAAAACTTTATATTTCATTTGAGTGTCTTTATGTTTTTTATTTATAGAATTAGTATTAACAAGTCTGTTTCAATCAATTATTTGTAATATTTTTTAATTTTGAACAACAAATAAGAATTGGTTGCATCCTACTAATGTTTATCACAACACGATATTAAGTAATTAGCCATTATTGATTATCTTTACTTTTTCAAACGATGTTAATAAGTATAAATGTATAAGAGCTGTTTATTGTTGTCTATTTTATTGATTTTCACATCATTAAATGCAAAACCACTTAAGAAAACAGGGAATAGAAAAAACCCAAAACAATTAGAAGAGATTGTAATAACTCCGCAAAATTATATTACATCCTATAAAGCGTCAACTAAAAAATATTTTGATTTATTAAGTACTAAGCTTACGATAACCCCAGTTTTTAAGGATAAGATCCTGAAAGGTAAAGCTGAGTTGTCTTTTAAACCGCATTTTTATAATCAAACACAACTAGTTTTAAATGCAAAATGGATGCATATAAATTCAGTTGAATTAAAAACGATTAATGGAAATAAAAAACTAAAATATACTTATGATACCTTGTTACTTAAAATTGATTTGGAAAAAGCATATACTTTTTTAGACCAATTAGACATAGTGATTGATTATGTAGCAAATCCATATTTACAAGATAGCGCACAGGCAGAAAATGGTCGAGGTTTGTATTTTATTGATGTAGAAGATAAAAATCCATTTAAACCAATGCATTTGTGGACACAAGGTGCAGAAGAATCAAGTTCCTGTTGGTTTCCAACTTTAGATGCTACAAATCAAAAAACCACACAGGAAATTTTTGTAACGATTGACAAAAATATGACATCTTTGTCAAATGGATTGTTGTTGGATACTAAAGACAATAATGATGGCACAAAAACCGACCATTGGAAACAAGATAAACCACATTCTCCATATTTATTTTTTTTATCTGTTGGCGAATATTATAAAATCGTTTCGCATTGGCGCGATAAAGAAGTTTCTGCTTTTACCTTTCCAAAATACAAAAAAGATGTGGCAGAAATTTTTCAACATTTACCTGAAATGATGGAATTTTTCTCGCAAAAGTTAGGTGTAGATTTTCCTTGGGATAAGTTGGCAAATGTTATGGTATACGATTACACTGCTGCTGCTATGGAAAATTCTTCCGCAATTGTTTATTATGATAAATTATTATGTGATCGCCAACAACTTATTGATGACAACTTTGACTGGTTAATTCCACATGAATTATTTCACCAATGGTTCGGTGATTTAGTAACTACTGAATCTTGGGCAAACATTACTCTGAATGAGTCGATGGCAGATTATTCAGAATATCTTTGGAAAGAATATAAATATAGCAAAGAAGAAGCCGATGCTTATAGATATAATTCTACTCAGAAATATATTCGTACATCTAGATATAAAAACGAACCGATTCTGAATTATTATTATGATAATCCGCACGATATTTTTGATGCAATACGATATGAAAAAGGAGGTGCTGTATTGCATATGTTACGTAACTACCTAGGTGATGAAGCATTTTTTAAATCGCTTAATAAATACTTAACGGATTTTAAATATAAAAACGCAGAGATATCTGATTTGCGTAAGGTATTTGAAGAAGTTACTGGCGAAGATTTAAATTGGTTTTTCAATCAATGGTGGATAGAAAAAGGGCATCCAATTTTAGAGATTACGCATAAATATGATACAAAAAACAAAATGATTGAATTAACCATTCGTCAAACACAAACAGATATTGAAGGACCAACTTTTCGCATTCCAACAAAAGTAGATATTTATATAAATGGTAAGAAAGAAACAAAAATTATAGATGTTAATGATCGTATCAAAACGTTTTATTTTCCATCAGAAAATGTGCCTCAATTAGTAAATTTTGACGCTGATAAAGTATTGTTATGTGAAAAAATGGAAAATTTAAATGAACAAGAGAATCTTTTTAAATTCTATAATACAAGCCTTTATGTTGATAAATTAGAAGCTATAAGAACACTATCTTATCATCAAAAAAACAACCCAGTTGTACAAGATTTTTTTATAAAAACTTTACAAGATAAGAACCCAGAACTAAGAAAAGAAGCTATAAATACTATTGAACCAGATAAATTTTTAAATAAAGAACAACTTTCACTCGCCATTCAGAATATTATACATACGGATATAAATTCGAGCGTGCGAGCAAAAGCAATTAATAAAATTATTAAAATCGAGAAAGTAAAAAGCGCAGAAATTTTCGAAAATGTATTAAATAAAGATTCTTCATTTCTTTGTCTTGCCGCTGCATTAAATAATCTTAATGTATACAATAAGTCGAAGGCATATAAGTATGCTGTAAAATTTTCTGAAACAGAAAATCGAGATTTAATGATTGCAATTGGAAAGATTTTCAAAGATACGAGTGCAAACAATTTGGAATTCTTTAAGAAAGCCATTTGGCTAAATTCACAAGGAACATATTACACTAATTTTATGTCGTTTGGTGAATTTTTAGAGAAAGCAAATAATAATATACTAGAAAAAGGCATATTGTTTTTAATTGATATTGAGCGATATGAAGAATCTAGTTATAGTACCGAAGGAGCAAAGCAAACAATCAAAAATCTAAGTTATTATTTTGGTGAGAGAGCAAAGAAGGATAAACTAGCAGATATAAAACTACAGATAGTAAATAAAACTGGCAAGAAACTGCTTCATTAGATTTTTTGTACTTCAGCAAACTGTTCTTTTTTGAGATATGAAGATTTTGCGAGTTCTAATAATATATATTCAGCTTCATCTTTTGCTATACCACGCGCAAATGTTACGAATTTATTCGGGGTATCAAATTTAATAACAGTCCTTGGTTCATCAATCCAAATCCCATTTCTGTTGGCTTGATAAATTTCTATATCCGTTCTTATATTAGCTATTGTATTTGCATCATAGAAATTTCTTCTGTAAAAAAAGACTAACGGCTTGTCTGTTATAAAATATTCTTTGTTTATCAAAATTCGTTCTCTTCCAAAAAACAACCAGACAAAGAAACTCGCACCTGCCATGCCTAATAAAAACCAGCCTAATATTGACAATATTAATCCAGCCTTATACCAAAAATAGCTAAAATGCAACGTAACACGAACGAGTAGATATAGTGCAAATATCCAAATTAAACTGGCTAGAATCATTGCAATCAGAGCCGTTGTGTTTTTCTTTAAAGGTATACGGATTTCCAGTAAGTTTTTCTTATTAAAAACCTTCACCCTGTTCTTAAGCGTTGAATTTACAGTCATTATTTGTAATACAAATATAAAACTATTTTCAACGTAAAATAAGATATAAGTAAAGGGTAAAAGCGATAAGATATTTATATCTTTACTTAAATCTATTACTTATCTATTAGCATTAAAGCATATGAAATTACAATTTCCTGAAGGTTTTATTTTTGGCACTTCTACGGCAGCATATCAGATAGAAACAGCATCTGCAAATAACTGGAAAGGCTTAAAATGTAAAGATGGTACTACATTCGATAAATGTTCTCAGCACGATTTACATCGTGATGAGGACTTAGAATATATTTGTCAGATCGGAAATGGATACCGCATGAGCCATGATTGGGCAAAATTGCAACATGCACCATTTGCAGAATTTGACCAGAAAGAAGTGGATGCCTATTTAAAATTCATGGAAGAATTGAAAGCTCGAGGCAAACACATAATGCTGGTGCTGCATCATTTCACCAATCCATTGTGGTTTGAAGAAATAGGAAGTTGGGAAAAACAAGGTAACTATAAAATGTGGCTGGATTTTGTACAAAAGACGGTTGATACATTTGGTCATTTGGTTGATACTTGGAATACTTTTAACGAACCAAACGTATATGTTTCTAATGGTTGGATTACAGGTGAGTTTCCACCCTTTAAAAAAGGCAAAATTCTCTTAGCCAGAAAAGTGTTGAAAGAACTCAGCAATGCGCACGAAGAAGCGTATGTTATAATTAAACAAAAATCGAAAGCGCCAATTGGTATTTCGTTTAATACCGTTCAGTTTAAAGGTGAAATTTTTCCTGGTCATATTTTTGCAAAAATTGCAGATTGGTGGTTTAATGATTATTGCCACAATCATTTTTTAAAGGTCGATTTTCAAGGATTAAGTTATTATGCGAGAATGTCGTTTCGTCCTTTTCCGTTAGACAATATGAACCACACACAACAATTAAAAAAATTAGGACGACGAACTGATTTAATGTGGGAATATGATCCGAAAGGATTTTATGATGTATTTCATCGATATTGGAAAAAAACCCAAAAGCCAATTATAATAACAGAAAGTGGAGTGTGTACTCATGATGCGAAATTTAGAATTGAAAGCATTAAAGAATATTTAGGCTGGGTTCATAAGGCACAACAGGACGGCATTCCGATTCAAGGTTATTTTCATTGGAGCACAATGGACAACCACGAATGGAATATTGGACAATACTATAGATTTGGTTTAGTAAGCGTTGATTTTGAGACAGGAAAACGCACCATGACAGAAGCAGGTACTTTCTTGGGCGAAGTATCAAAGAATAATTATGTAGATGTCTGATAATTAGTTCAGAAAATAATAACAAATCTTTTCATGAAGTTTCAAGAAATTTTATTTAAAAAACCAATTAGAATTATTCAGGTTTTTCGAAATATTAATATTTATGGAAAACAAGATAAATCTTTTGAAACCCGAAAAGATAAAATATCATGGAAGCAAATACAATCAAATAGCGGATACATATTTGAAAATGAACTTTATCTGCCAGAACAAATCTTAATGAACCCAGATTTTAAAGACTGTGATTTAATTACAATAGAAGATGACAATCAAGATCAAGTCGCAAGCTCTAAATACAAATCCATATTAAACCATTGTTTTATAACAACAAGAACAACTCTGCTGGATATTTTTGAAATCAGAATGAAAGAAGAAGTAGAGCTACATCTGAAATATGGATATTTTGAAGTAGGAACACCTAAAAGGGAAAACTTCAAATTATGTGATATTAAAATAAATGTTCCAGTTGAAATAAAAATAAATGGTAAAACGGATTCCTCTTTGTCGTCCAGGCGTGATAGAGTGTTTAAAGAGCAATTGTACATTTTTAATTATTTAGGTGATTTTCAAAATTGTAAGATTCTAAAAGAACCACACGATTTTAAGATAAAGTATGTTCCAGAAGACAGAAAAGTAATTGATTTAATTAAACAACTTTGGTAAATAATGATTTTGTACATTTTTTTTACGAACTTTAGTATATTAATAGATTAAATATAAAAGCGATGAAAAAAAATGCATCAATTACTGGAGTTTTTTTGTCAATCATTCTTGTTATGACTACCACCAATGGCTTTGCAGAAGACACCAAGAATGCAAAGAAATCAATCCTAAGCAATAAAACGACAAATCCAAATTACGATCCTAATAAAGGGATCATGGGAAAATCAAAAGAAGATAAAGTTATAAAACGAACCAGAAACGAACCAATTATAAAAAACAGAAAGTACGAACCAATTATAAAAAAGAAATAACTATTTTTTCAAAATACGCTTACGGATTCTGCTTAGCGAAACAGGTGTAACACCAATATACGATGCTATATATTGTAATGGAACACGATTTAAAATATCAGGTGTTTCGTTTATCAATCTCATATATCGTTCTTCAGGAGTGTCTAGCAAATATGAGGTAATGCGTTGTTGTAAAAATGCCAGATAATATTCTAGAATTAATCTTCCAACTCGCTCAAATTTGGAGCTTTTATCATAAAGTTTCTCCATATCTCTATAATCAATAATAAAAAGTTCACTTTCTTCAATAGACTGTATTGTTTGTGTGCATGGAAGTTTTAAAATATTAGATTCAAAACTACCAATTAACCCATTTTCAAATGCTAGCAAGCAGGTGATTTCGACATCATTTTTATCATAATAAAAGCGAAAAGCACCTTTTAGAATAAACGCTATTTTTGTATTTGCCTGACCAGCATTAATAAAATTTTCTCCTTTTTTAAATGATTTTAATGAACCATATTGAATAAGCATAGCCCATTCATTTGGATTTAGAAATGTAATATTATAATGTTTTAAAACACGTTTAGCTGTTGGAATAATTTGTATCAAATCCATACTTGAAGGTACAAAATTTATAGATGAAACACGAATATGTAAATTGTATGTCTGTTATTATCTGATAAATAATAATCTGAAAAAATGCTTGGTCGATTTATTATTTACCAAAAAGAAGGTAATATCTAGCTGTTCAAATTGATATTTTTAAATTCTGTATTTGGAATTGAAGGTGGCAATAGATGTTGTCTAAATAAATCTTGCAGAAAGATATAACCTGCATACAATTCATATTCATTATGCACCAATATTGTTGGATGTAAATACAGTAAAACACGGTTCCATTTTTTATCATCATTGGATTCAGAAAAATCAATATGCTCTTCAAATTGATACTTATGTACAGTAACACCAGACAGCATCAATTCCATTTTTTCGGGTTGGAATTCTACAATATAATATAGGCCTTCAATGTCAAAATCTTGAATTTGAAGATGATGCACACCTTTTACACAGTCAGATTTTGGATACATACTACCCATGTAAAAATATGGGTAAAACAATTCTTTGTAGGGCAAGTGAAAAGTATCTAGCCAGTTTTTCGCAAGACTCATTTTTTGATTAAAGAAATCATTTACTTTTGTTTTTTCATCTCTTTTTTCAAATGAAATCCATCTTTTGGAATACCAGTCATAAAACTCAAATGTATCGGATAAACGAAGTTTGTAATTAAATTGGGAAGGCTCATATGCCACATAGCCTGGATAATAATATTTAAACTGCATAGATTTTGCATATTCCATTTCGAGTAACATCGTATAAATTCCTAAGCTGTATTTATGGTAGATTGGATTAAAAATACCAATAATGCTTGCCATGCCAGTGACACCTACGTCAAAAAAACTAAACCCAATTAATTTGTCATTCTCAAAAATATTTATTTCAAACGTGTTAAAAATATTTTTATTTGTATCGTCGTACATATAACAGGAAAGGCTAGGTGACGCATTTCCTTTGAATCTTTTTCTATGTTCTTTATATAATAATTCTTTTTCAATAGTGATGTTAAATGGTTGAATATTGTAAGTAAACTGACTGTTGTTTTTTTTCAGTATTTTTTGTAAACTTTTTGTAAAAGCATGATTTTGCAGCTGAATACGTATATGAAGTGTATTTAAAATTTCGTTATTAAAATACAAAACACGTGTACGCATAAGATAATTGCCAGTTCTGAAATATCCTGTAGCTAATAATTTATCTAAACGTTCAGCCGAAATTAAATTATCAGGGAAATGATATTCTAGTGGCAATAACATGATTTAAATTTATAATTAAGAAAACAATTTAAATAATTTTTTTTAACATGATTAATTGCTCCTTGTTTCCAATTGCTATAATTCTATCAGAAAGTTCAATTTTGTGACTGCTAGATGGATTGACAATATATTCGCCATTTTCTTCTTTGATACCTAAAACAGTAGCACCACAAATTTGCCATGAATTTAATTGTTGTAATGTTTGGTTTTTGGTTGGCTTAAGTTCTGTTATTTTAATTCCATTATTCTGATGGGTACTCATTACATCTATAAATTCTTTTACGTCTGGAAATAAAACAAGACTTGCCATGTGTACGCCACCTAACTTGTCTGGCATAATGACGTTGTGTGCACCGGCAGCTTTCAGTTTTTTTACTGATGTGTCTTTTGATGCGCGACTGATAATAGTAATAGAAGGGTTTAATTCTCTTGCAGTAAGAACTACAAACATGTTTTCTGCGTCATTAGGTAATGTTATAAGAATTGCTTTTGCTTTTTTAATACCTGCTTTTAATAAAACTTCATCTTGTGTGGCATCATCATGTATAAAATAGCTAAGTTCATTCCTCAAAACAGGTTCATTTTTGTCAATTACAACAAATTGAATATTGCTTTTTCTTAATTCTTTAATTGCTTCAAAGCCATTTTGGCCACATCCGCAAACAATGACATGATTTTCCATCGTTTTAATTGTATTTTCCATAGAGAGTTGTTTATACATTTTAATAAATTCACCGTCAAATAAGAATCTTGAGATTTTGGTAATTACAAATGTCAATATTCCTAGATTTGCCAAAATTAATATGATAGTGAATACTCTGCCTGTGTCATCCAATGGTCTGGTTTCAGAAAACCCTACAGACGCTAAGGTAATGGTAGTCATGTAAAGTGCTTCTAAAAATGTAAAGTCCTGTAAAAGCATATATCCTACCGTACCCGATACCAGCAATACTGCAAACAGCATTAAATATACTAGTGCATTTCGCCAGAGAATTTTATAAATGTTCATATCGTTTCTTTCCGTATACTTTTTGAATGATTACAATTGCAAGATAACAAAGTAAAAGAAGTAAAACTGGCATCCACCAAAGTTTTACTAAAAAATGAGGAGAAATTTTTATTGGGCTTTTGTCACCGTATAAACAAAAATTTGACCAGAAAAATGGTTGAGCGCCAATTGCATCTGTACTTTCCAGATAACTAATCTTTGCTAATTGTAATGCTTCTTGTTTGGGCTTTCCGCTCTTCAAGTTTTTATAAAAATCACATATGATTGTTGATGTAGATTTGTCAGACGCATTCCATTGTGTTGATAATATATTTCTAGCACCAGCATAATAAAAAGCCCAGGCAAAATTCTGTAAGCCTTCACCAGATTGTTGTTTTCCAAAATTACTTTGACAGGCAGCTATCGTAATTAATTGTGTATTTAAGTTTAATTTCCAAATTTCGTTTATTGTCATTAAATATTTACCGCTTGGTTGAAATACTAAGGCAGATTTTAAAGGTGCAATAGTGTCAATGATTAAATGAGACCCAAAGTGAATAATTCCTGATAAGTTTATTTTTTTTATAAAATTAACTTTTGTTGCCTCAGAATCAATTAGTGCATCATAGTTGGTAAAATCATTCAATATGTTTTGTTCTTTCTTGCTATTTAGGGGAACAAATATAGATTCATGAAAATTAGGAAAAACAGCTAGTATGGTTTTATTGTCATTGCTGTTTCTATTTTTAAAATAGGTATTTGCAGAAAATGCATATTGAATGGTGTGGTGTTGAACAAGGTAATCTGCCTTTACACCATTTTTTGTTAATGCATCAAAAGCAACATTGAAAAGCTGTTCATCTTGAGAGACTACCAAGTTTTGTTGAAGACTTATTGGCAAAATCATTTTACTAAGCACATTTGCCACTTCTTTATCAAATCTCTTTTCTAAGATTGAAGTTTGATAAGAGTTAATCAATAAATCAATTTTTGTTTTTTTTCCACAATTGATAAAAGCTATATCGTTTTTAGCGATGGACAAGCAGTAATAATTTTCATCATCATTAAAGTATTCCAGAAAGGTGCACTTGCTTGATAGCATTTTTTGTATTTGTTTAATTGACAAATTTTTGTCACCATATTTTAAGGAAAATATTTTAGGATATTTTTTCTCTATAGATTTTGTAAAATCTTCAAATTTATTTTGATAAAATAAAATAGAATCATTGGTGTTGTATTTGACTTGAATCTGATTTTCATTCAATGAGTTGAAGAAATTTAACTTGCTAGAAATCTGAGAGGCAAGTTTTTGTTCAATTTTTGGCAGAATCTCATTTGATTTAAAATTAACTAGCTTACTGCGTAATAAATTTGCTCTGTTATTTTCTGCAAAGGCTAAAAGCTGATTTAAAAAATAAGTATCTTTCTTTTTATAAAAATGTGTAAGAAAATAAGTTCCCAACTGGTTCAATTCAGTCATTTTTTCAGCAAAATACACTTGGCTTCCAGTTGAATAAAGTGTATGTTTTATTGTATTTGCCTTCTTTATGGTTTGTTTAACTAACTCGATTTCTTTTTTTATATTTTGTGCAGATACGAGATGGCTTTCAAAAAGCATTTTCTTACATTGAAATATTTGAACCATGCACTTCCAATTTCCATAAGGATAAATAATTCTTTCCTTATCTATTGTCATTGTCAGAGCAGCTTCAGCCATATCAAAAGCTTCTCTATATTTTTTCTGTTGCAAAAAGACGTTAGACAAGCCAATCAAGGGCTCAATTGAGTAGATGTTTTTATTTCCATAATACTGAATATATAAACTGTTGGCTATTCTAAATTGTTGTACTGCATCCGTGAAGTTGCTCTGCTCAAGATAGTTTTCTGCAGATTGATGAATAACATCTGCAAAATAGTCATCAGGTTTATTTTGTTTGAGTTGTATTACCTCTGATAGAATTTGAGTTGCTTCATTATATTTTTTTTGTGAGGTATATATTTTTGAAAGCTCAACGATACATTGTGAATATAGATTATGACTTTTTCCAAAGAAATTAATTACCAATTTGATAGCAGATTTTAATTGTTGTTCTGATTCTATAGGATTATTTAGTAAATAATATATTTTTCCACAATTGAGATAACTATACGCTAAATCTGGATGTTGTTTTCCGTATAATTGAATTAAAATATCTCGCTCTTTTATGGAATAAGACAATGCTTTTTCCGGATTGTCTTTCATTAAAAATAAACTTCCTAGTGTGCCATATGTTTCAGCAGTTCTCGGATGAATATTACCTAATCGGGTTTGATAAATTGTAAGTGCTTTTATAAAATGTTGTTCTGCGACAAATAAATCAAAATTTCTGTCGGCAACTAAACCTAAATTATAATGCACTTGCGCTGTTCTAGAATGTTGCGCACCAAGATAATTACGAAATTTATTGTAGGCAATATCATAACAAATCTTTGCAGAATCCAGATTTGACACAACACAGTAATAACTGCCTAATCCATTGTATGCTCTAGCCATCTGAATCGTATCTTTTGCATTTTTTATTACATATTGATAATGCGCAAAACTATTTTCTAACAATTGCTTTCGTTGATTGGCATCAGCTAATGTCAACTGAATTTCACAGAGAATAGTGTTGTTTTTAGTTAGTTCAACTGTTTTTGTCAGCAGTAAAATACAATCATCGTATTTTCCTTTCTCAATTAAATATTTACCTTCTATTGTTTTTAATTTTGAATAGGCAACAAGATTATTTTGTTTGCTTAATAATTCAGTTTTCTTTAAAACGGCTTCTAAATGTGTAAATTTTTTTAGCTGAAACAAACATTCTGCTATCCAATAAATATTATCAGACATTTCTTTTAAATCTTTATTTTTCTTGGAAGTAGCAACTTCAACTGTAAACAGTTTTAATGCAGCAATAATCTGTTCATTATAAACCAATAGGGTTATAGCTTTTTCCTTGTCAGTATATATGACTTTACCATCGTTATTTGCATAAACGATTTCAGGAAATAATATAAATATGAATAACAATATTTTTAACACATAATTTCTATCTATATAAATTTAATAACATACAGCAAATAATTTATACTGTAAGTTGTTTATTTTTGGTGTATGAACAAAAAGATAGCAATTTTGCCTGGTGATGGCATTGGTCCTGAAATTATAGAACAGGCTGTGAAAGTATTACGTGCGATTGAAATGAAGTTCAATCATCAATTTGAATACAATTATGGTCTGATAGGTGCAACTGCCATTGATAAAACAGGAAATCCGTATCCAGATGAAACACATGAGCTATGTTTGAATAGTGATGCTATTTTATTTGGCGCTATTGGTGATCCAAAATATGATAATGATCCAACTGCAAAAATTCGTCCTGAACAAGGCTTATTGAAAATGCGTAGTAATTTAGGTTTATATGCAAATATTCGTCCTGTGAAAAGTTATGATGCTTTGTTAGATGCATCGCCTTTAAAAAATGACAGAATAAAAGGTGTTAATTTTGTAGTGGTGCGCGAA
This sequence comes from Sphingobacteriales bacterium, assembly GCA_031414515.1. GTDB lineage: Bacteria > Bacteroidota > Bacteroidia > Chitinophagales > JADIYW01 > JADJSS01. The sequence goes on from JANNVS010000139.1 coordinate 19,506, forward strand.
TTAATTTCCGGAATTTATTTTGGCAAACCGCGTGGTAGAAGTGAAGACCAAACTATTGCGTATGATACTTGTGTGTATACAAAAGATGAAATTTTGCGTGTTACTGAAAAAGCGTTTCAGTTTGCAAAGAACAGAAAAAAGAAAGTAACATTGTTAGATAAAGCAAATGTATTGGCAACCTCGCGTTTGTGGCGCGAAACTGTAACAGAATATGCAAAA
>JANNVS010000140.1:0-2030 GCA_031414515.1 Sphingobacteriales bacterium
ATTAATTTTGTCTGTAATTTTGACTGTTCTTTTGGTGACTAGAAAAGATGTCGACTCACATATAGCCAGAACACCAGGGCAGCTATACCAGGAACTTTCAGAAAATAAACTTAGCAATTTGTATAATGCTAAAATTATCAATAAGACAAACAAAGAATTTCCTGTTGAATTAAGATTGGAAAATATCAAAGGAGAAATTAAATTAGTCGGTAAACAATCTATTAATTTAAAACAAGAATCCATACACACTGAAACATTTTTTATAATACTTGATAAAAAGGAAATACATAGTAGATCTAATAAAGTAACAGTTGGAGTTTATAAGGATGGGAAAAAAATACAAACTGTTAAAACTAATTTTCTAGGCCCATTTGTATAATGGGATTAAAATCAATAAAAAAATACTGTATGAATTGGGGTTATAAAATTCTCATTATTTATTTGTCATTTATTATAATGATGTTAAGTATGGTATATGTTTCATCCAGACAGACCAATGAAATGCAGGATGAAAATTATTATGCTAAAGAACTAGCTTATCAATCTGTAATAGATGGAAAAAATAATTTAAATGCGCTTAGTGATAAACTAACTATTGTATGTGCTAATGATTCAGTAAAAATAAGAATTCCGAAATCAGCTATAACTAATATTTCTGAAGGCACAATTTATTTTCTGAGACCTTCTAACAAAAAGTATGATGTGAATGAAATATTAGTAGTTGATAATATTGGAGAACAATTAATTTCTAAATCAAGATTCAAAAAAGGATACTACATTGTAAAAATAAATTGGAAAAGTAATTCTATGATCTATTATGCAGAACAAAAATTTAACATGGAATAAATGATTCTTCAGCTCATACTAACTGGCTTTTCGATAGGTATTGTAGGAAGCTTTCATTGCATTGGAATGTGCGGCCCGATTGCTTTAGCCTTACCAGTAGCTGATACTGGTAAGTGGAATCGTTTATTATATATTTCTTTATATAATATTGGTCGTGTAATTGCATACTCTTTTTTAGGAATTCTTTTTGGCTTTTTAGGTAAACAATTTTTCATTGGAGGCTATCAACGCTTTTTGACTATTGCATTAGGTGTTCTTATTCTATTTTTTTTATTCTTTTCAAAATATTTGGATTCCAACAAAATGTTTGTCGATAGTTACACTATTTTTCTTAAACAATTTTTAGGTAAACTATTGCGTAGCAAGAAACATTTTTATAGTTATTCTTTAATTGGATTCTTTAATGGATTTCTGCCTTGTGGACTTGTCTATGTTGCAGTAGCTGGTGCAGTTGCTACAGGTAGTGTAATTGATAGTGCAATCTTTATGGCAGCTTTTGGTATGGGAACTTTTCCAATTATGTTTATGGTTACAGTTTTAGGAAAATATATTTCACTTTACTGGCGTAATAAAATGCGTAAATCGGTACCGATACTCATAGCCATGATGGCAGTATTATTAATTCTACGCGGATTAAATTTAGGCATACCATATATCAGCCCTGAACTAAAGGCTACACCTTTAGGTACACATAGCTGCTGCCAAAAAGAATAAAATTTATTCTTTTTGGTTCATGTTCTTATATAAACTAATAAATTTATTGGATGATTATATTGTAAGATCAATAATTTTCTACATATAATCAGCATCAAAACCCCATCTATATTCCATAAGAAACCCAAGTGCCTCTTCAACGTTAAGTTCTTCGAAAAGTACCTTGTAAATAGTTTGAATAATTGGTGTTTTAATGTCTGTAGCATCAGCCAGTTTTTTAGAAATACTCACTGTTTTTATTCCTTCAGCCACTTCTGTAGAAGTTGCTATAATTTGTGTTAGGGTTTCACCTTTTGCTAAGCGTGCACCTACAGTATAGTTTCTACTTAATGGTGACGTGCAAGTAGCCACCAAGTCACCAATTCCAGCTAGACCAAGAAAGGCTTGTTTATCGGCACCCATGGCAGTTGCCAATCGTATTATTTCGCCCATGCCTCTTGTAATTAAAAATGCCATGGCATTTTGACCAT
>JANNVS010000141.1:0-3350 GCA_031414515.1 Sphingobacteriales bacterium
CAGCAACTACACAACTTGGAAAAGTTGGTGTATTGCATAGTAGTAAAACATTATTTATGCAAACCGAAGATGGTCAAGTGGTAGAACCACATTCTATTTCTGCAGGCTTAGATTATCCAGGAATTGGACCCATACACGCTAATTTATTTGATACAAAGCGTGCCACTTTTTTGAGTGCAACAGATGATGAAGCATTAAAAGCTGTTATATTATTAGCAAGATTAGAAGGAATTATTCCAGCATTAGAAACTACACATGCAATTGCTGTTTTAGATAGGATAGGTGCTAAGAAAGATGATGTTGTTGTACTTAATTTATCAGGTCGTGGTGATAAAGATTTGGATACTTATATTCGCGAATTAAATTTGTAAAATTCAAAAAATCTATTAATCCAATTAATCCAAATTCTGACAAATGAACCGACTTAAAAACTTATTTCAACAAAAAGATAAAAATATACTAAGTGTATTTTGTACAGCAGGTTTTCCTGAGTTAAATAGTATTGTTCCAGTTTTAGAAGAGTTACAAGATAATGGTGTTGATTTAGTAGAAATTGGGATGCCGTTTTCTGATCCAACTGCAGATGGACCTGTAATTCAATATTCAAATACTATTGCTATTCATAATGGAATGATGTTGAAAATATTGTTCGAACAATTAAAAGGCATTAGAGCAAAAGTTCATATTCCATTGGTGCTGATGGGTTATCTCAATCCTGCATTGCAATATGGGTTTGATAATTTTTTACACGATGCAAATGCATGTGGCATCGATGGTGTTATTATTCCTGATTTACCTATGTATGAATATGAAACTTTCTACAAAGAGAAATTTGAACAACATCATTTAAAAAATATTTTTTTAGTAACACCACAAACCGCTGAAGATAGAATCAGAAAAATAGATGAATTAACAGATGCATTTATTTATATTGTTTCATCAAATGCTATTACTGGTGGAAATTCAAACATTCAACAAGAACAAGAAAATTATTTTCAACGAATAAATAAGATGCAATTAAAAAATCCAACGCTAATTGGGTTTGGAATAAAAGATAAACAAACTTTTGATACTGCTTGCAAATATGCAAACGGTGCAATTATTGGAACTGCTTTCATCAATGCAATTGATAAATCAAAAAAAATAAAAATAGATATTCATCAATTTATTCAGTCTGTTAAATCATAATAATCAAAAGAACCAAATTAATCATAGTTCAGACAAAATGAATATCGCAATCATAAAATACAATGCAGGAAATACTAAAAGTGTTGAACACGCACTATATCGTTTAGGTATTGAACCAATTATAACAGATGATTCTGAATTAATAGGTAAGGCAGATAAAGTCATCTTTCCAGGCGTTGGTCATGCGGAAACAACTATGAAATTTCTAAAGGAAAGAAAATTGGATACAGTTATAAAAAATTTAAAACAACCAGTTTTAGGTATATGTCTTGGTCAGCAATTGATGTGCACTCACAGCGAAGAAGGTGATACAGGATGTCTGGATATTTTTCCTGTTTTAGTAAAAAATTTTAAGCCAATAGGTATAAAGGATAAAGTTCCACAAATTGGCTGGAATGATGTATATAATTTGAAATCACCATTATTTAGAAATATAGAAGAGAAAATTTTTGTTTATTTTGTTCATAGTTATTATTGCGAATTGAGCGAATATACGATTGCCACCTGTGATTATATTCTTCCGTTTTCCGCTGCTTTGCAAAAAGATAATTTCTATGCAACACAATTTCATCCTGAAAAAAGTGCAGATATAGGAAATAAAATACTAGAAAATTTTATAAATAGTTGATATCTACTTTCTAAATCTTAATTTGGTACTATCATTTTTAATAAATTTTAATTTAATAAACTTAAAGTTTGCACAATTCTCTTAGTCTTTTTTATTTTTACTGATATGCTGATAATTCCTGCTATAGATATTATTGATGGTAAATGTGTTCGCCTTACAAAAGGTGATTACACAACTAAAAAAATCTATAATGAAAATCCTGTAGATGTTGCAAAAGAATTTGAAGCAAGTGGAATCACACATTTACATTTAGTAGATTTAGACGGCGCTAAAAAAAGCGAAGTAGTAAATTGGAAAGTATTGGAAAATATAGCGTCTCAAACCAAATTACAAATAGATTTTTCTGGTGGAATAAAAACTAATCAAGCAGCACAACAAGCGTTTGATTTAGGAGCAACTCAAATTACAATTGGAAGTTTGGCAGCCAAAAATCCTAAAGAATTTGTAGATTGGATTTGGCAATTTGGAGAAGAGAAATTGATACTCGGTGCTGATGTAATCAATGATAAAATTGCAATTCATGGTTGGCAGGAAAGTAGCACCAAAGATATCTACTCGTATTTAGATTTTTATTTTGAAGAAGGTATCGATTATGTTTTGTGTACTGATGTATCAAAAGATGGAATGCTGGAAGGACCATCATTTGGGTTGTATAAAAAAATATTGAAAGAATACGACGAACTAAAATTGATTGCAAGTGGTGGGGTTTCTTGTTTAAACGATTTAAAGCAACTAAAAGAAATGGGTTGTTACGCAGCCATCGTTGGCAAAGCGTTTTACGAAGGAAAAATTACATTGAAAGAACTAACTGATTTCGTTTAATTCAATTCATAACTCATAACTCATAATTCAAAACTAAAAATTGTTAACAAAGCGCATCATACCATGTTTAGATATTAAAAACGGCGAAACCGTTAAAGGTATCAACTTTGTAGATTTACGAAGTGCTGGTGATCCTGTAGAATTGGCGAAACAATACGTAATACAAGGTGCAGATGAATTGGTTTTCTTAGATATTACGGCAACTGTAGAAAATAGAAAAACATTAGTTGAATTGGTTGAAAAAGTAGCAGTAGCCATAAATATTCCATTTACGGTTGGCGGTGGCATTTCAAGTATACAAGATGTAGATGCATTACTAAATGCTGGTGCAGATAAAGTTTCCATCAATTCATCAGCAGTAAAAAGGCCAGATTTAATAGATGAATTATCAAAACAATTTGGTGCGCAATGTATAGTGGTTGCTATTGATACGAAATTAGAAGATGATTGGAAAGTGTATGTGAAAGGTGGAAGAGAAGCAACATCTATTTATACAAAAATCTGGACGAAAGAAATTCAGGAACGTGGTGGTGGCGAAATTTTACTGACGTCTATGAATCACGATGGAACGAAAAATGGTTTTGCATTAGATATTACAAATTGGTGTTCGCAGAATTTATCGATACCAGTAATTGCTAGCGGTGGCGCAGGTAGCAAACAACATTTTGCAGATGTATTTACCTTAGCAAATGCAGATGCAGCACTTGCGGCA
>JANNVS010000142.1:0-6595 GCA_031414515.1 Sphingobacteriales bacterium
GCACCTGATGCTTTTGCAACTGTGCTTGTAGCTTTTTCAGTAATGTTTGGCGTTTCTGCAGGTTTGACTTCTTTTGTTACTTCTTTTACTTTGCCTTTTAGAGAACCAAACTGAGCAAAACCATTTGATGACATTAAGCAAATCAATGCTGTAGAAAGGATAAAATTAAATTTCATTTTTTTTTATTTTAAGTATTAGAGAATTTAACTACTTGTATATTTTATACCAAGTGATTAGCAAAAATAAAAGATAAGTTTTCTTGATAGAGAGCGTAAAATAAATATCTGCTACGTAAACTAAGTATTATTGATTATCTTAGTTATGAGTATAAATAATTAAAAAAAAGGTAAGAATCTTTATTAAATGTATAACGTAATAATTGTAGATGATGAAGTAAGTGGTGCAAATGTATTGAAATTGCTAATAGAGAAGTATTTTAAAAGTCTGAATATTCAAACGATTTGTCACAATATCACAGATGCAGAAAAAGCTATAAAAGTATATCAACCGGATATTGTGTTTCTGGATATTAGAATGCCAAAAGGAAATGGATTCGATTTATTAGATGCCTTTGAAAAGGTTAATTTTGCAGTTATTTTTGTAACTGCGTATGATGAATATGCGTTACGAGCACTGAAATTACGTGCAATAGACTATCTGTTAAAACCAGTAAATAGAATTGAGTTAGAAATTTCAATTAACAAAGCAATAGAATTATTGCCACTCATTAGAAACAATGAATATTATTATCCAAACACAAATAAAAGTGGCGAAGTATTGGTATTAAATAAATACAAACATTCACATATTCTACTTCACGATATTTATTACATTATTGCAGATTCTAATTATACAACTATTTATGACATCAACAATAAGAGACATATTACGAGCAAGACGCTGAAAGAAATGGAAGAAATTTTATGTGTTGAAAATTACAATTTTTTAAGAATTCATAAATCAGTAATTGTAAATACGCATCACATGAACTCTTTTATGAATAAAGGCGATAATTTAATTATAAGCATGAATGATAACAGAGACTTTGAAGTTGCGCAAAGAAAAAAAAAGGAGATAAAAAACATTCTCACGACTATTATAAAAAACTAACATTACTCAAATTCATTTATTAGTGGAATTATCAATATTGCGGTAACACCTGTTTGTATTATATTATTCTTTAGTTCAAAATAATCAAATTCGGGTTCTTTGGTGTACAGCAACTTTATTCTTTCTTTTACAATAGCTGAACTATGAGATATATGTATCGTTTTATCTACCTGTTTACTTTGACCAATTCCATTATCTACAACTTCAATTTTAAGAAATGTATCCTTAAATCTAGTGAAAATTAATTCTATATTTTTTGCACCTTCTTTATTTTTTAGACCATGCCAAATAGAATTTTCAATAAGTGGCTGAATTATCATCGAAGGTATTTTCACATTATCTAAATCTACCTGATTGCTATTGATTATTTTAAAATTAATTTTATCTTTTATGCGTTGTTCTTCCAATAAAATATACTTTTCCAGTAACTCAACCTCATCTGATATTGCAATTGTTTTTTTTCTATTGTGAGACAATACCATTCTCATTAGTTTAGCAAATTCAGATAAATAATAATGTGCTTCTTCGTTCTGATTATTCAAAATATATTCTTGTATAGAATTAATTGCATTAAATGTAAAATGTGTATTCATTTGTGAACCCAGTAATTTATGCTCTAATTCTATCGCATTCTTAGAAGCTTGTAATTTATTATTTCTTATTTTTAGAAAGTAGATGACATAACTTAATAAGGCAATTATTAATAAGACAGCAATGGTGTAAGCTCTTCTGGAAAGTTTTAAATCTTTTAATGCATTTTCTTTTCTAATGCTTTCTGCTTTTTTATCAAAGTCGTATTGAAGTTGACTTCTTAAAAGTGCTTTTTGGTTATAATCATTAATGATACTATCGTTTGTAACATTGTAGAGTTCTAACATTTCCAAAGCATCTTTATTATTGTTTGTTTCCTTATATATTTGATACAAAATGTGTGAAACATCTCTTATAACCAGATTACTTTCCTGTTCTTGTGCTAGCACCAATGCATGTTTTGCATAGTCTGTTGCTTTGTCATAATCTAATTGTGCCTTGTAAACTGCTGCTAAATTAGAGTACACAGATGCAACGCCATCCATATCATCTAATTCCTGCATAAGTGGAAGACTTTGATTAAGAAAATAAACTGCAGAATCGTATTTTTTCAGTTCCAGATAATCACCACCTAAATTGAGCAAAGTACCGCTTATACCTTGTACATCATTTAATTCATAACTTATTGAAAGTGCTTTCTTATAATACTGTATTGAGTTAGTGTAATTACCCAATTCAGAATATGAGTTTCCAATATTATTCTGAATGTCTTTAATAATTCGTTTATCTTTTGTTAGCTCAGCTAATTTCAATGCACGTTTATAAAAAGAAAAAGCAGTTTTCAAATCTCCTAACTCATCATAAATATTACCAATATTATTATAGTTGGCAGCCATGCCGTAATTGTTATGTAACCCTTCGTTGATTTTTAAACTTTGATATACATATTCTAATACTTTTGTATAATTACCTTTTGACAATTCGACATTAGATATGTTATTTAATATAGATGTGACTGCATATTTATCATCTATTTGTTTATTTAGTTTTAAAGCCTGATTGTAGTATGCTAATGCACTATCATAGTTTGTTCGCACCATGTGGCTGAGTCCTTTTATATTTAATGCATTCGATTGATACTTGAGTTGTTGTTGTTTGACAGCAAAGTCACTTTGCATAATTGCAAAATAAAATGCGCTGTCTGGCTCTGTGAACAGATAGCCGTCCCAGATAAATTTATCGATTGCTTTTAATCTGTCAGTATCCGATTTAGTTGGATTTTTCCATACAGACCAAAGGCTGTCTTGTTTCTTTTGAGCATCTGTAATTGTAACTTTTGAAACCGCAAAACAGCAACTATTAAACCACATCAAAATCCAACTATAAAATATTATACTACGCATATAGTTATATCTATTCATTATAATCAAAGCACACATAGTTAAGTTTTAAAATTAGCCTTTCATAATGTGTACTTCATTCAACAAATATGGAAAAAACAAAACGCATAAAGCATGATTAAATGAGATTCTTATTAAACGTTTATTTGCTAAGTAGAACTTTATTTATCGTTGAACTTTGTAATGAATGAATATTGCTTAATTCTTGCTTACATAAAAAAATGCGGTCATCAGACCGCATTTTAAAAGAAAGTGAATTACTATTTTATTCTATCTTCTTAGATTTTATTTTTTCGATTTGTCTTTTTAAAGAATTTACAGCTAAATCAATCGCTGCTTCAAATTTTTTACTTTTCTCTTTAGCAATCAAGGTATTTCCAGGCACATTTGCTTTTATAACAACTACTTTATCTTTTACTTGTGTATTTAATTGTTCGAAACTCAAAACTACTTCTGAATCTATGATTCTATCATAATAAGTTTCCAACTTACCTAGTTTTTTATTGATAAATGATTTTAAAGATTGATCTGCATCGAAATGCAAGGACTGAATTTGGATTTTCATTGACATAATAATTAGATTTACATTTTTAGAAATTTTGTTATATGCTATTCGTCATATGTTATTGGTTATTCGGAAATCAACTTAGCTATAATCTTATAACTTTTAACCAATAACTTTTAATTTTAAAAATACTACATAGGCTAAGCTTTTGGATGTGATAATTTATAAATTTCTTTTAATTGTTCTATTGTATTGTGTGTATATACTTGCGTGGATGCCAAACTTGCATGACCTAATAATTCTTTAATATCATTCAATTTTGCTCCATTGTTACTCATGTGTGTAGCAAAGGAATGTCGCAACACATGTGGGCTTTTTCTTTCTGCTGTACTACAATGACCTATATGCTTCTTCACTATTCTATAAACGTAATTCGGATAAAGCTGGTTTCCTGTTTCCGTTAAGAAAACATAAAATGAAGTAGTAATATTTTTCAGCTGTTCTTTTTGTAACTTTTGAAAGATCAGCAATGAATCTGTCAATTCATTTCCTATTGGAATAAGACGTTGTTTATTACCTTTTCCAGTTACTTTCAATTGATTTGAACTAAAATTAAGATCGCTCCATTTTAGGTTTATCAGCTCTTGACGACGCATGCCAGTAGAATATAGCACATCCATCATTAACTTTTCCTGTATGCCTGCGAATGTATTAGAAAAATATTTTTCAGGATTGTTAAACAGGTCGTTAATTTTATGCTGCTCAACAAATTTTGGCAATCGTTCTGGGATTTTAGGTGAGTTGATTTTGTCTGCAGGATTGATTTTTATCTTGTCGGACTTTTGACAATATTTATAAAAAGATTTGACTGCTGAAATTTTACGTTTAATACTAGTTGGCTTGTTCTTTTTGTTCACCAATTGAACAACCCATGCACGCACATGGTTATTTTTTAACGATAATACATCTTCAATTTCAAACTCGCATTGTATAAAATGAAAAAACTGTAGAATATCTATTTTATAAGACTCTACAGTTTTAATCGAATATCTTTTTTCGTATTTGAGGTAATTCAGGAATGCTTCTGTCATCTTCTCTTCTAATTAATCGCACCTTTTGGGTAGATTAAATTAGACAAAAAAAACGAAACGCGCAACTATTTATTCCTCGTTTCTGCGTAATTGTTCTATATATACTGCTTTTTTAATTTCAGTACGTCTTTTTACAGATGGTAATATAAAAGCTTGGCGTGCACGTAATTGTTTAATAGCACCTGTTTTTTCAAACTTCTTTTTAAACACTTTTAGTGCTCTGTCTAATGATTCTGATTCTCTTGCGTCAATGATTAACATAGTTAAATACCTCTTTTATTGTTAAGATTTGGATGGCAAAGATAATAACTAATGATGAATGTTGAATGATGAATGATGCTTTTTTTATGAAAAATCCTTTATTTAATGCGATTTTAACATCTAAACAGACTATTTATTCTTAATTATTTATTGAAAAATGCCTTTTTTAAATATTTCCTTTCAAAATTTCTCTGCTTATCACTAATTTCTGAATTTCAGAGGTTCCTTCGCCAATGGTACACAATTTTGCATCTCTGTAGAATTTCTCTACCGGAAAATCCTTGATATAGCCATAACCACCTAGAATTTGAATAGCATCGTTGGCAATTCTACAACACGCTTCTGATGCATAATATTTAGCAAATGCTGATTCTTTAGTCATTTTTTCACCACGAATCAACATATCTGCTGCCTGAAAAGTCAATAATTTGGAAGCTTCAATTTCAACAGCCATATCTGCCAGTTTAAAACCTATTGCCTGAAAATCTGCAATTGGCTGACCGAATTGCTCTCTTTCTTTTGCATATTTCAATGCTGCTTCATAAGAACCAACTGAAATACCAATGCTCAATGCTGCGATGGAAATTCTGCCACCATCTAATATTTTCATTGCCTGAACGAAGCCATCACCAATATTTCCTAATATATTTTCTTTTGGTATTCTGCAATTATCGAAAATCATTTCTGCCGTTTCTGAGCATCGCATACCTAATTTATTTTCCTTTTTGCCTCCAGTAAATCCAGGTGTTCCTCTTTCTACAACAAATGCGGTCATGCCATGACTATCTAATAATTCGCCTGTACGTGCAATCACTACGGCTATGTTTCCGCTGATGCCGTGTGTGATGAAATTCTTTGTTCCATTTAAAATCCAGTCGTCGCCATCTAGTTTGGCTACACATTTCATTCTGCCTGCATCTGAGCCAGTGTTTGGTTCTGTCAAACCCCAAGCGCCAATCCATTGACCGCTTGCTAATTTTGGAATCCAGCGTTTGCGTTGTTCGTCGTTTCCAAATTTATAAATATGATTGGTGCAAAGTGAGTTGTGTGCTGCTACAGACAAACACAATGCGCTGTCTACTTTTCCAATTTCTATTAAAGCTGTGATGTATTCAAAATAACTTAAACCTGCGCCACCGTATTCTTCTGGTATCAAAATACCAAGCAACCCTAATTCGCCTAATTTATGCATGGTTTCTACGGGAAAATGCTGTGTTTCGTCCCATTCTAATACATAAGGTCTGATGTGTTTTTCCGCAAAATCACGTATTGTTTGCGCTATCATCTGTTGGTTTTCAGAATACTCGAAGTTCATTTTTATTCTTTTTTGCAAAGATAAGAAAAGTAGATTAAGTTATAGGTTATTAGTTAAACGGATTTTTGACTTACCAGAACTAATTGACATCTACATACGGCAGCATTTTATCGTATTGTTCTGGATGGTCTTTTACGAAGTAGAGATTTTTTATATCGTCAATAGTTGCAAATGGTTTCACTTTGGTTCTGTAGCCAATAATTTGTTTTGCCACGGTAGAAAAGAAATAAGGATTGGCGGTGAGTTCTTCAAACGTTGCAGTATTGATGTTGAGTTTTTTAATTTTTGCTGGCTTTATGGTTAAGTTTTTTTTGAACTTTTGAAAAGTAGAATCTTCCACACCAAAAACGTCTTTAACTTGATTGATAGAATAAAAGCCACC